>JAGGYH010000076.1 GCA_021162615.1 Candidatus Aminicenantota bacterium | reverse complement strand
GATTATACTTTTAGGTCCAGAGGGAGGCTGGACAGACAGAGAAAAACAGGATATAGTTCGACACGGATATACTGCTGTTAGCCTTGGGCATAATATTCTCAGGGCTGAAACAGCTGCCATATCGTGTGTGGCTATTATCTCACACTTCTGGAATCCGTGATATGAATAAATCTTGCAAACCAACTCGGCTTGTGAATAATCCAGGAAAATAAAGAAATCTCTATTTGTTTATTGAAAGTTCAGATATGTTTATACAAGGACAGAAAGTAGGAAAATACAAGATAATACGCTCTCTTGGAAGCGGGGGTTTTGGGGCTGTATTTTTGGCAGAAGATACCTGGCTTAACATTAGAGTGGCCATAAAGGTTCCTCACAAGCAATCCGTTGAAATATACAAGCTCCTGAAAGAACCGCGGCTTCAGGCTGCCCTTAATCATCCTAATATAGTCCGAATGATCGCGGCAGAGAAAGAAGGAAAAATATTTTACATGGTCATGGAATACATAAAAGGGGAGACTTTAGAAAGGATAATCGAGAAGGAAAAAATTATCAAATATGAAAAAACAATAGATTACATAACGCAAATCGCAGGAGCAGCTTCACATGCTCATAAGAACAAAATCATCCATAGAGATCTCAGGCCTTCAAACATTATCGTTTCTGAAGACGAAGACAAAATAAAAATCACTGATTTCGGGACCTCGGCCTGGTTAAACAAACTTCCCTATGCTTCGACCCGGATAGGGTCTCCTCCTTATATGGCACCAGAGCAGTTCTTAGGCAAGGCTACGTTTCAATCCGATATTTATTCCATAGGCTGTATTTTTTATGAAATGATCCTTGGAAGACCTCCAATTTTTGATCCGGACCCTTTTAAGATCCTTGAAAAAGCAAAACAAGGGAAAATAACCCCTCCCCGGATAAAAAACAGCAGGATCCCTAAAGAAATCGATATGATTATCATGAAATGTCTTTCCTCTAAGATAGAAGACAGGTATCAAAGCGCTGAGGAAATCATTAAAGACCTGGAGCAGTTTAAAGGAAAAGACGTAGAGAAATCAGAACTCTTAGATATTAGGAAAAGGATCGAGGCTAGAGAGAACAGAAGAGACTCTTTGTGCTGGAACTGCCACAGGCCTCTCCCTTACAAGTCAAAAAAATGCCCTTACTGCGGAGAAGAAAATTGACTTGAAACAATAATTCGGATAGTATTGTTTTTTAACACAACATCATACAAAAAATAAACATCGCCGTTTTTTTAATGAATAAATCGGGATAATATGAATAGTTCAGTTATTTGTATATATACCATCATCACCATAAATTTAAATCTTGATTATAAAGGGAGTTTCAAATGAGTCCGTTTGATGAAAAAAGCAAAATATGGATGAACGGAGATATCATTCCATGGAAAGACGCCACAATTCATATTGCTTCACACGTCATCCATTATGGAAGTTCACTCTTCGAAGGCCTGCGGTGCTATAAAACCCCAAAAGGAACCGTTATATTCCGCCTCGAGGCTCACACAAAAAGACTTTATAACTCCTGCAAGATGTATCGAATCGAAATACCTTATCCTCAAGAAGAGCTGAGCCAAGCAATCATAGACCTTATCAAATTAAATAAGCACGATGAGTGCTATATAAGACCTGTTGTGTTCCGGGGATACGGTACTCTGGGGGTCAATCCGCTGTCAAACCCTGTTGTCACTGCCATTCTGGTATGGAAATGGGGAAAATATCTCGGAGAAGAGGCCCTTACAAAAGGAGTCGATGTCAAGATTTCTTCCTGGAGGAGGATGGCACCGGACACCTTTCCCGCACTGGCAAAATCCGGGGCCAATTATATGAATTCCCAGCTCATAAAGATGGAAGCTGTGCTGGACGGATATGTGGAAGGGATAGCTCTCACAAGTGAGGGACATATCAGCGAAGGAAGCGGAGAGAATCTATTTTGCGTGATAGACGGGATTCTGCATACGCCCCCTCTATCCTCCTCTATCCTCCCCGGGATAACACGGGACTCGGTGATCCGACTCGCAGGAGAAAAGGGAATCGAGGTAAAGGAAACGTCCATTCCAAGGGAAATGCTTTATATTGCCGATGAAGTGTTTTTTACAGGCTCTGCTGCAGAAATAACTCCTATCAGGACCATAGACAAAATAAAAATAGGAAGAGGGAAAGTCGGACCTGTTACAAAAATACTGCAGGACGGGTTTTTTGCCTATATAAACGGCGAAAGAGAGGATAACTATAATTGGTTGACTTATTTAACTAAATGAACAGATTCTCACTATCAAAAAAAAGACAGATGTGTATAATAAAAGAAAAACTAACCTGGATTATTCACAAGTCGAGGTTGCTGCAGATGCGAGGCACAGGGTGCGAAGCTGTGGTCATTTTTTTAAAAAGTATGCATATCATTGATATCAAAACAAAAAAATGCTCATCGCCATTTTTTTATGAATAGGTCAGGTTAATAGAAAAAAAGTATAAAGGGGGAAATATGGATATAGACGAACTTTTAAAACTGGCCATTGAAAAAGATGCTTCGGACCTTCACTTAAAATCAGGGAATTTTCCGATCATCCGGATCCACGGAAAACTGAATACAATGACTGACTATCCCAAATTGACTCCTGAAACAACCAGACAATTAGCCGAGCAGATAACCAATGACTATCAAAAAGAAAAGCTAAAGGAAGAACACGACCTGGATCTGGCTTACAGTCTTCCCGGTTTCGGGAGATTCAGAGGGAGTATATACCAGCAAAGGGGCTCATACGGTATTGTCTTGAGGATCATTCCGCTGGAAGTCTCAACCATAAAAGAGCTGAACCTGCCCAAGGTCATAGAGGACATTTCCGAAGAAACCAGAGGTCTTGTGCTTGTCACGGGAACCACGGGATCAGGAAAAACAACTACTTTAGCTTCTATGATCGATCACATCAATGAAAGAAGAAAAGAAAATATCATCACCATTGAGGATCCTATTGAATACCTGCATAGAGACAAAAAGAGCATGATAAGCCAGAGAGAGGTGGGAGTGGATGTTTCCTCGTTTTCTAGAGGATTAAGAGCGTCTCTGCGAGAAGACCCGGATATCATTCTGGTCGGAGAGATGAGAGACAGGGACACCATTGATACTGCGCTTCTGGCTGCTGAGACCGGACATTTGGTTCTGAGCACGCTTCATACTACTGACGCTCCAGAGACCATTAACCGTATTGTCTCGATTTTTCCGCCGTTCCAGCAACGACAGGTCAGGCTGCAGCTTGCAAGCATATTAAAAGCAGTGATATCAATGAGGCTCATTCCAAAAAAAGATGAAAGCGGACGGGTTCCTGCTGTGGAAATAATGATCAACACGCCTTATATCTCTGATTGCATCAATGACAGAGAGAAAACAGGCCTTATCAGGGATGCCATTTCCTCCGGAGTCTCCCAGTATAAAATGCAGAGCTTTGATCAGTCCGTGTACTGGCTTTACACAGAAGGATTCATCTCTTACGAACAGGGTCTTAGATATTCTTCCAGCCCGGATAATTTCAAACTAAGAGTGATGGGGATCCGTTCTTCTCAAGATGTAGCGATTGAAAACATGGAGAAAGAAATTTCCCAGAGAAACGAAGAAAAGGCAAAGGCCTTTGACGAAGAAACAGGGGAGGAATAAGTATAGAATCATTCAATGAAATCACAACACATAAGAAAGAAATTTCTGGATTATTTTGCATCCAAAGGTCATAAAGTTGTAAAAAGTTCTTCTCTTTTACCAAAGGATGACCCGACACTCCTTTTTACGAATGCGGGTATGAATCAGTTTAAAAATATTTTTTTAGGTCTGGAGAAAAGAACTTATACAAGGGCTGCCTCAGTCCAAAAATGCATGAGGGTCAGTGGAAAACACAATGACCTTGACCAGGTAGGCAAGACCAGCAAACACCACACCTTTTTTGAAATGCTGGGCAATTTTTCTTTCGGTGACTATTTTAAGGAAGGAGCCATAGAATTTGCCTGGGAATTGATAACCAAGGAATACGGGATCGATCCGGAAAGACTGTATGCGACCGTATACAAAGATGATGATGATGCCTACAGGATATGGAAAAAGAACATCGGGATTTCAGATGACAAATTGTTTTACATGGGAAAAGAAGAGAACTACTGGAGTATGGGAGATACAGGCCCCTGCGGACCCTGCTCGGAAATACATTACCAAGTAGTCAAAGACCTTAACAAAAAAAAAGCAAAAGAATTGATCGAATCCGGGAGTGAGGATTTCATTGAATTATGGAATCTCGTTTTCATGCAGTATAACAGAGATGAAACCGGAAGATTGAGTGACCTGCCGGCGCCATCCATAGACACGGGTATGGGGCTTGAGCGCATAGCCACTGTGCTGCAGAAGAAAAAAGATAATTACGAAAACGACCTTTTTAATCCTATCATTGAACATATCGTTTCAATTTCTGGTAAAGAGGGAGTTCAAGAAATAACAAAAAACATCTCAGTAAGAAAGATAGCTGACCATATCCGCGCCATCGTTTTCCTAATAAACGACGGTATCATGCCTTCGAACGAAGGAAGAGGCTATGTGCTCAGAAGGCTCATAAGGAGAGCGTTCAGAGCCGGGGAGAAATTCGGATTCAAGGACCCTTTCCTCTTTAAACTCACCAGCGTTGTTTGCGATGTTATGAAAGAATCCTATCCGGAATTGATTTCAGCTGCTAATTACATATCAAAAGTCTGTCAATCAGAAGAAAATCGCTTTATAAAGACTCTATCCTCCGGAATTAAAACATTTGACCTTTATGTCAGGGAACTCAAAGAAAAAAACAAAAAAACCATACCCGGTGATAAGTTATTCAAACTGTATGACACATATGGATTTCCTTTAGACCTTTCCAGCGAGCTTGCTGAAGAAGAAGATATGAATATAGATGAACACGGTTTTACTAATGAACTCAATAAACAAAGAGAAAAAGCAAGAAAATCCTGGAAAGGCGATATTGAGGACAAGAAAAGAAAAAAGTATGAAAAATTCAAAGACCTCCATGTCACATACATCGGCTATGAAAAAGAAAGCGCAGGGGATTCAGAAGTGCTTGCCATTACCAAGCATGGCGCTGAGGTCAACAAAATAGGACAGGGAGAAGAAGGGGAAGTATTCTTATCCGTCACTCCTTTTTATGCAGAAGCCGGAGGTCAGGTCGGAGATACAGGGATCATAAAGAATGCCGGTTTCTCTGCAGAAGTTAAATCCGCCTATTACCCGATCCCTGAAATCATATCTCATAAAATAAAAATAACTTCAGGAACTCTAAAGACAGGGGATAGAGTTGATGCCGAGGTTGACATAAAAAGAAGAAAAGCGATAAGTAAAAATCATACGGCTACACATCTTCTGCATGCTTCCCTCAGGAATATCTTAGGGCCTCATTTGAAGCAGTCAGGATCTCTCGTATCTCCGGAAAAACTCCGTTTTGACTTCACGCATTATTCGCCTTTAAGCCCTTCAGAGATAAAAAGTGTGGAATCGCTTGTCAATGAAAAAATCCAGGCCTGTATTCCTGTAAGCACAAAGGTCACTTCCTTGGAGCAGGGAATAAAAGAAGGAGCTGTTGCCATATTCGAAGAAAAATATGGTGAAGAAGTCAGGGTCATAACCATAGGGGATTTCAGCAAGGAGCTCTGCGGAGGTATACATGTACATAACACAGGAGAAATCGGTTTTTTTAAGCTCATATCAGAAGGAAGCGTTGCTTCCGGCATGAGAAGGATAGAGGCTGTCACATCAGAACCCGCATTGGAATACGTTCAAAAAAACGAAGAACTTTTAGCTGAAATCGAAGAGTTGTTCGGTACATCCAGACATGAGTTAGCGCAACATATTGGGAAACTTCAGGAATCCATAAAACAAAAAGAAAAGGAATGCAAATCGCTCAGACAAAAGCTGATAAACCTAAAAAACAAACACAAGGAAGAGAAAACGCATCAAATAAACGGGATTTCCGTCCTGACTAAGAGAATTGAAGGGCTGAGTGGTTCAGAGCTCAGGGATCTGGCGGATAATCTCAAACAAACGTCGCATTCAGATGTGATTATCCTGTCAACGGTTTTCAATGACAAAGTTCTCTTAGTGACTGTTGTGAATGAAAATCTGACGGATAGACTGAAAGCAAAAGAAATCATAGATGAAATAGCACCGGTCATAGGCGGAGGCGGAGGAGGCCGCCCTGATTTTGCTCAAGCAGGAGGCCCCAAAACTGATAAACTGGACCAGGCGGTGGAAAAGGGGCTTTCTTTTATTAAAGAACGACTGAAAAAGTAAAAATCACCCTTAAAGGGGATTGATTTTAGATGTATTTTATTATTATACTTACAAGAAGGTGGATGGGTATGAAAGAAAAAAAAATCGTTTTGTTTCTCCTTTCTGCCCTAGCTTTCTTTATTTGTTTTCCTTTTTCTCCTTATTCCTTTTGTTCAAATGCAGAAAAATACAATACTATTATCAGCAAAGCTGCTGTTAAATACGGACTTCCCTCTGATCTGATCCATTCAATTATAAAAACCGAATCCAACTACAATCCAAGGGCTGTTTCTTCAAAAGGGGCGGCGGGACTTATGCAGCTCATGCCTTCGACTGCAAAACAATACGGGGTCACTAATGTTTTTGATCCGGAAGACAATATATTCGGCGGTACAAGGTATCTCAAAGATCTCACATCCCTGTACCAGAGAAATCTTGATCTGGTTCTGGCTGCTTATAATGCCGGCCAGGAAGCGGTTAAAAAATACCAGGGTATACCTCCTTACGAGGAAACAATCGAATATATAGAAAAAGTCAAATCTTCATATGGAAAAAATTCTATTATCGGAAAGACAAAAATATATAAATATTATGATGAAAACGGAAGAATCGTTATTACGAACAATATCTTCCTTTATTTACAACACCGGAAAAAGTAAACTCCCCCCTCTCTTTCTATGCAGTATCAAGTCTTTTTTTCAGGTTCGTCCTGACAGAAAAAATACTGGGCACTATTTCAAATGTAACAGGGACTTTTCCGATCAGTTCTCCGTCAGCCTCTATAAGAACATCTTCTTCCTCTTCTGATGTGACCTCTATCTTCTTGCCTCTTAAAAATTTGATCTTTGGATGAGAGAGATGAGTTCCTCTATATATTCGCCATAGATTCAAAAAAAACTCAATTTTTCCCATCCCCCTAACAAGAATTAAATCAAAAAATCCATCATCAAGGAGGGCATAAGGGGCGATTTTCATTCCTTTGCCAAAAATACTTCCGTTTGATATGGCTCCTATCAGATAATCATCGGTTGGATATTCTTTTCCATCTACTTTTATTTTCAGTTTTTTGTTTTTATAAGAAATAAAACTAAAAACGAGTGTTTTCAAATAAGACGATGCTTTTCTCTTGAGTCTCTTTTCCTCAACCCTTTTAACCACCTCGCCTCCAAAACCAAAATCAGCGATGTTCAAGAAGAACATTTCTTCATTTTCTCCAAAAAGTGATTTGCATTTAATTTTTCCGATATCAATGATATCAGATTGGGATTGAGTTATGATCTCCATGGATTTTTTCAGATTCTGAGGGATGTTCAGACTTCTGCTGAAATCAGAACCTGTGCCGCTGGGAATGATTCCGAGTGTAGTCTTAGGATTTATGATTTCATGGTTTTCAAAAAAACCATTGGCTATCTCATTTATAGTGCCGTCACCGCCCACTCCGACTATTAATTCGCTTCCGTTTTTGATAGCAGACCTTGATATTTCCGTTGCATGAGCCGGCTTTTCAGTAAATTCATACTTAAATTCTTTGAAAAAATTACTGAGAGCTTCCTTTATCCGCGACCATCTTTTGCCTGTCTGGCCTTTGTTCGATTCAGGATTAACTATTATCTGCATCTTTAATAGTTCTCGAGTCTTCGGGAACGTCAACGACATCTTTTTCCCCTTTTTTCGCATTATCTCTTTTAAATATCGATACTCCTATAATCCCGCCAAGAGCACCTAATACTGAAAAAACAAGTGCATTGATGAGAATTCCGAGTAAAACCAAAGAAACATGTGTGCTTCCAGCTCCTCTCTCCATCCAGGTTTCCCACCCGGCAGGCATTTCATCAGCATACTCTGCAATCCTCTCCATGAGACTGGCTATAAATTTGTTGGTGAGCGGAGCTAAAGGAATACTGATGAGAAAATCTGCGGCTGTGGCAACAAGACCGGAAAACACACCTACAATGGCTCCCTCTCCCATGGTCAGAGGCTTTGTTGACTCTTTATTAAGGAAAAAAACAGCAATGATTCCGCCTGCAATTATCCACAAACAGCAGAGACAGTTCAGGACGGGAATACCGGAAAGGACTCCAGCAATACCGCCTCCTATAAGAGCAGGTACTAACATGCTTATCTTTTGTTCTTCCATTGTGCCTCCTCATGAAAGGATTTTTAAACGGTTTTTACTATTCTATTTTGTTTGGTTCTATTATTTCAAGAAAAATGTTTCCGGCTTAAAAACAAATCAGAAAGACCGGCAATGAAATAATAGGGAAGAAGAGTTCCCCACACAAGCCCTATGACATACCTCATCCAACCAGAAGTCTGCCATAAATGAAACAGGTTCCCTATTGTATCCATCACGATCGGAGCTGTGAAAACGAAAAAAATTCTATTTCCAGAGATTTTTACTTTCCTGAAACCATTGATAACGGGAAAAACGACAGTGCCCAGAAAAAAACCAAAATATATTCCTAAACACCGGGTGCAAACCGCTAAAGGATATCCGAATAAGGTGAAACATCTGGACGGCCTCTGATGACAGATCGGGGCGAAAATGGAATAAATGAAAGCACTGGCTGGAATATTTATACTTTTCAGATAGGGGGCAGAAAAAATCAAGATCAACCACACAAATATTCCAGCCAATGTACAAAAAAAGACATTACGCACAATTTTTTTTTCATCCATCAGAATTTTAATCATATGAACCTTTTTTAAATTGTCAAATATTTTGGGGACATCCCATTAGGTACCACCCTAGTTACGTCTGCAGGATTTCAGTGGTGTATTAAATGGAAATATTTCAGAGGAGGAACAATCTTAAATGTTTTTTTAATATCCAGCGGATTCAGTAATATAGGGTGGTACCTAATGGAGCGTCCCCAAAATATTTGACAGAACTTTCCTTAAAGTGTAAATTTATCTGTACATTTTATTTCTAAAAAAGTATTTAGAGAATGATTCATAAAAAAAGCACTTTAAGTGACATCATATATTTTTAAAAAATAAGGAGGCACAATGAATAAAAAAAGAGCACTCATGGTTTTTAGTATGATTCTTCTTATTATCCCATCCTTCCTATTTTCCCAGAACGAAGAAGATCTAGAAGCACAAGCGCTAAATATATTTAATAATTACAAAGATGGTGTCATTATTCTAAAATCAATAGGAGAAGACGATAGTGTTATCTTTAACGGAACAGGATTTGCAGTAGGAGAGAAGATTATTGCCACGAACTATCATCTGATAAGTATGGCTAAAAGTATTGAAGGCACCACAGCTGATGGTAAACCTGTAAAAATCAAAGGCATTGTGGATTATGATAAAGAAACCAACATCGCTCTGCTCGAAATAAACAAAAAAATTCCTGTCCTGTCCATAGGAGAATTTGAATCGCTTGAGTTCGGCAGCAAGGTGTTTTTAATTGGAGCAAACCAGATCGGCCAGATCAGAGCCTATCCGGGAAAAATTATTAACATTGGAGAACCACTTACCAATATTAAAGTCGCTGATTCAAGTATCGATGCAGGAGATGAAGCAAGCGGAGGGCCTGTCTTTAGCGAAAACGGCCAAGTGGTAGGGATTATTTTCTATCCCACCTCTTCTTCCTCTAAAATCATCATCCCAATATCGGTCTTAAACAGAGTCAACAAAGACTCCACCGAAATAAAAGTCAAAAGCATGGAAAAGGAAGATTATTTTTCAACTTTGGAAGGAGCTTATTTCACAGGGCACTCCTTTGCAGCAGTTAACAATATGATCATAGCCGAAGATAATTTAAAAAAAGTAGCTGAATTAAACCCGAATGATCTGGAGACAAAGATGGTTCTGGGTGGAGTCCTCACGAGAGGAAGGGCTTTTTCCTCAGCTGTCTCTATTTATAAGGATATTACAGAACTGGATCCAGAATCGGATGAAGCTTATCTAAAAATGGGGACGGTTTACATTGAAATGAGAAATTGGAAAGAAGCCATATCACCCTTAGAGAAAGCTGTTGAGCTCAATCGTGACAATTCAGACGCCTATTATAATATTGGAGTCGCATACGAAGAACTGAAAGATTATGAAAAAGCTATTGAGAACTACAAGAAATTTATTGAATTTAAACCCAAGGACCTGAAAGACACCTATCTCCGGTTAGGAATAGCCCAACTGGAAGCAGAACAGTTTGAAGGAGCGGCTGATTCCTTGGAACATGCTATAGAGAACAACCCTGAAAATGATAATTTGAAATACAGACTTGCCGAAACCTATCAAAAAATCGGAAAGTATGAAGAGGCTTCTGCTATTTATCTCTCCCTTGCCAAAAACAACCCTGATAATGCCCAATTCTACTACAATTTGATGGTCAGAATGTATGACGAAGCAAATATGCCTGACAAAGCCATTGAATCTGCTAAAAAATTGATAGAAGCCGAGCCTGGCAGTGCGGATGCCTACTACAATGTCGGCTATATGTACATGAAGCAGGACCATTTCAAGGAAGCCATACCTCTTTTTGAAAAAGCTATTGAATTGGATCCTGAGTTGGAATATGCCTATATGAATCTCGCTGTCTGTCATTCGAGAATCAATCAATACACCCAATCAATAGCCGTATTGAGAGTCCTTACAGAAAAAAGACCAAACAATGCAGATGCCTGGCTTTCCATAGCTGTTAATTATTTGAGAATGAAAAACTGGAGAGCGGCTATTGCTCCCTTACAAAAAACAACAGAACTGGATCCTAAAAATTCTCAGGCTTATTACAACCTTGGAATCGCTTATCTGAACCTAAGAGACAATGATAACGCACGAAGAGTCTACCTTGAGTTAAAGAAAATCGATTCGAATATGGCAGCACGGCTCCTGAAATATTTCAGATAAGCAAATCTAAACTCAAAGATTCTATCGATTGCTGTCCGGTTCCTTTAGACTGGATGATGAATGAGTCGAGGTTGCTGTGTCATTGCAAAGAATAAAGTGATGAAGATCTCATTGTGAAACGAAGCGTCATGAGATCACCACGTCGCTGCGCTCCTTGTGTTTTTATGAATAGGTCAGGTTAATTGACAATAAGAGATTTCTATGGTAAAAAGGGACTTCAAAGTCAATTTACTTAGCAGACTTTTTTTATCCTCTTTCATATCTTAGACATAGAATTCATATATGTTCGCTGATTGAGAAGAGGGCAGGTGGCGAAATTGGCATACGCGCTAGGCTTAGGACCTAGTTCCTGATAAAGGAGTGCGGGTTCGAGTCCCGCTCTGCCCATTAATACATTCAATAAAAATAGAACTTAAATGGGAAAAGAACAAAAGAAGGCCAAAAAATGAATAGTTGTCAAAGGGAAATGGAAGTGACCATTTCAGAGGACAAAGTCAAAGAAAAATTAAAGGAATCTCTGGATTATTTCGCGGGCAGGGCTAAAATAAAAGGCTTCCGTAAAGGAAGAGCGCCTATAAACCTTGTAAAACAGATGTATCAAGATGACATTAAGAGTTCGGTCATAAATGACCTGGCCCCAAAAGCCATACATGAGACCCTTTCAAAAGAAAACATCTTTCCAGTTGCTTCGCCTGTTATAACAGATATTGATTTTCAAGAAGGCAAGCCTCTCAAACTAAAGGTAAAGTATGAAGTCTGGCCGGAGTTCGATCTTCCTAAATATAAAAACATAAAAGTCAAAAAGGAAAAAAATAGTGTTTTAGAAAAAGATGTGGATAAGTACCTGGAAAACCTGCGCGAAAAATCAGCCAAATATAGCCCTGTTGAAAATAGAGAAGCCAGAAAAGATGATTATGTTTTTACGGAGATCAAAGGAATGGATCTCGATTCCAAAAAAATGCTTCCCACAGAAAAAACCATTGTACTGGTAGGCCATGAGGATAACGAAAAATCTTTAAATGAAGCCCTGACAGGGATGCAGACAGGTGAGGAGAAAGACTTTATTATCAATTACAAGAACGAACATAAAAACAAAAGACTTGCTGGGAAAAATATCAAATACACAGTTAAGGTTCTTTCTATTAAGGAAAAATCCCTTCCGGGACTCAATGATGATTTCGCTAAAGATATTGGGGAATTCAAGGACTTGAAATCCCTGAAAAATGAAATAAAAAAGGAGCTGACCGCTTCTAAAGAAAAGATTTCTAAACAAAAATTAACCGATGAGATTATAAAAAGAATATCAGAAAAAGTTGATTTTGACCTGCCGGAGTCAGCCATTGATCATGAAACAATGTTGAATATCCAGAAAACCTTGTCTTCCTTACAAAAAAGACAGAAAAACCTGAACAAAGAAGACATGGATAAAATCAAAGAAGAAGCGCGAGAAAGAGCAAGGAAATCTATAAAAAATCATTTGATTTTAAATAAAATAGCAGAAAAAGAGAATATAGAAATATCCGATAAAGAACTCGAAGACGAATACAAGTCACTGGCCGAAGCAAACAATGTTCCTTTGGTAAGCATCAAAGAATATATGAAGCAGGAAGACAGAAAGGAAAATTTAAAGCAAAATATGCTGCTGAGAAAGACAGTTGACTTTTTAGTCGATAATGCTAGAATAGAGGAGTAGCATTCCCAATGATACAAATCCCCTTTATTGTCGATAAAGATGGAAAAAACGAACGTGCTTATGATATTTACTCACGCTTGCTCAAAGATAATATTATTTTCATTGGATCTGAGATAGATGACGAAGTGGCAAATTCAGTTATCGCTCAAATGCTTTACCTTGAAGCAAAGAACACAGAAGGTGACATTTCAGTTTACATTAACTCACCAGGAGGGAGCATAACTTCTGGTTTAGGAATATATGATACCATGCAGTATATCAGCTCAGAAATATCCACGATATGCGTAGGACAAGCCTCTTCCATGGCAGCGGTTTTGCTTGCAGCGGGCACAAAAAACAAACGGTTTGCCCTTCCTAATTCCCGGATCATCATCCATCAACCTTTGGGAGGATTCAGCGGCCAGGCCACGGATATCGCTATACAGGCAAAAGAAATCCTGAGAATCAGAGAGAGCATAAATAAAATACTGGTCAAACACACCCATCAAACGAAGAAAAGAATCGAAGAAGATATAGAAAGAGACTTTATAATGACGCCAAAACAGGCTAAAGATTACGGGATTATAGATACTATCATTTCTTCAAAAAAGCAAAAAAAATAACAAAAGGCTTATTATCTGAACTCAAATCAGAAAAGAAAAAAACATGAGTGAGAATAAGAAAAAAACAGCCATATGCAGCTTCTGCAACCGTCATCAAGGCCTGGTAAATAAACTCATTGCAGGACCTAACGGTGTTTATATATGCGATAACTGTGTCAAGGTCGCTCATTCCATTATATTTTCAGAAAAACAAAAAAGAGAAGAAAAAACACCTCGATTTTTAACTCCATCTGAAATAAAAGGCGCCCTGGATCAGTATATCATCAGCCAGGATGACGCAAAAAAGAAAATCGCCGTCTCCGTGTACAACCATTATAAACGCATCAATTATAAGTACAAAAAAGATGATGTAGAGATATTAAAAAGCAATATACTTTTTATAGGCCCTACCGGCACCGGAAAGACTCTCATGGCTCAATCTCTTGCAAAAATTCTATCCGTACCTTTCGCTATTTCTGATGCCACAACGCTAACCGAAGCAGGGTATGTCGGAGAAGATGTTGAAAATATCGTACTCAAGCTGTTCCAGGCTTCCGATGGAGATATAGAAAAGACCAGTAAGGGCATCATCTATATTGATGAAATAGACAAAATAGGAAGAAAAACTGACAGCCCTTCTATAACAAGGGATGTCTCCGGAGAAGGAGTACAGCAGGCTCTTCTTAAGATCATAGAAGGCACAACAGCCAATGTCCCCCCTATGGGAGGCAGGAAACATCCACAACAGAAATATATCCCCATTGATACGACCAATATACTCTTTATTATGGGAGGTACTTTTAACGGATTGGATGACATTATACGGGAAAGAATAGGCAAGTCTTCTGTTGGGTTCAAACATGAATCTCCTGATAAAACACCTGAAAAGCAGGAGGAAATTTATACAAATCTGATTCCCCAAGACCTTATCAAATTCGGACTGATCCCAGAATTTGTCGGGAGAATTCCTATCATCTCCACATTTTCCGACCTTGCAGAGGAAGACCTTGTTAATATCCTCACCAAACCAAAAAACGCCATTATTAAACAGTATCAAAAATTGTTTGATATGGAAGATGTGAAACTCACATTCACAAGAGGTGCTCTGAAGAGTGTCGCAAAAAAATCAATTGAGTACAAACTGGGGGCCAGAGGGCTGAGAAGCATCATAGAAGATCTGATGCTGGACATCATGTTTCACCTGCCGTCTATAGATAAACCGGACCGGATAAAAGTGACTAAAACAATGGTTGAAAACAACATGCTGGAATATCATAAACTCAAAAAAGCAGTCGGAGTATAAATATGCAAAAAAACCAAGAAAATAAGGACTTAAAAAAACTGCCGTTAATACCATTAAGAGACCTTGTAGTATTTCCGTCTACATTAGTCCCTTTCATCATAGGACGCAATTCATCAGTAACTGCCTTAGAAAAAGCCTCTTCTGACGAAAAGCTTCTCTTCCTTGCTACACAATTGGATGCATCTCTGAATGATCCGCAGCCCATGGACATCTATTCCATAGGAGTACTGGCTAAAATCATCCGTGTAGTCAAAATAGATGATAAAAATTTGAAAGTCATAGTGGAAGGGAAAGAAAGGTCCAGGATTATCGAATACACGAAATTGTATCCTTATTATGAAGTCCTCGCAAAAGAGATCAAGCAAACAAAAATAATTGACGATGAGCCGCTAAATGAATCTCTAAAAAGAGTCTTAAGCCTGTTTGAAGACTATCTAAAATTGACCAAGCATAGCAATTTTGACTCAATAATTCCTGCGTTGAGAGAGAACACGCCGGAGAGAATATCAGATATCATTGCTTCTCATTTGAATATTAATATTGATGAGAAGCAGAACTTGCTGGAAACCATAAATCCTCTTGAAAGAGTAAGACGTTTGAACTTTGTCATTGAAAGCGAAATACTTAAAATTCATTCAAAAATGAGAAAAGACGTGAAGTCTTCCAGCAAAAAGGGGAAACTTTTTCCTGATAGAGGGCAAAAAATATTCACAACAAGCATGGGCCAGAAAAAAGACAAGAAAGCAAATGAGATCGAAGAATTGAGGAACAGGGTAGAGAAAGCCAAAATGCCGAAAGCCGCTGAAGAAAAAGCCCTTGAAGAAATCGAACGATTGGAAGTGATGCCCCCCATGTCTGCAGAAGCGACAGTGAGCCGGAATTATCTTGACTGGATCATATCACTCCCGTGGAATAAAAAATCAAGAGAAAAAAGGGACATAAAAGAGGCTGAGAAAATATTGAATGAAGATCATTATGGTTTAGAAAAAGTCAAGGAGAGAATCCTTGAATATCTATCGCTCCGTCAGCTTGTTAAAAATCCGAAAGGAGTCATTTTGGGATTGGTGGGGCCTCCTGGAGTAGGGAAAAGCTCTCTGGGAAAATCGATTGCACGGGCAACCGGCCGTAAGTTTGTTAGATTATCCCTAGGCGGAGTGAGAGACGAGGCTGAGATAAGAGGACATCGAAGAACCTACATCGGAGCCTATCCGGGCAGAATGATCCAGATGATTAAAAAAGCCGGGACCAAAAATCCCGTCTTTCTTCTGGATGAAGTCGATAAGATGAGCGTTGATTTCAGGGGAGATCCCTCTTCCGCTCTCATGGAAGTGCTTGATCCAGAACAGAACGGTACATTTCTGGATCATTACATTGATACTGAATTCGACCTCTCTCAAGTGATGTTCATTGTGACGGCTAATGTGCTTAAGACGATCCCGGATCCATTGATTGACCGAATGGAAATCATTCGTATCCCCGGATATACGGAAGAGGAAAAACTGCAGATAGGAAAGAAATTTCTGCTTCCCAAGCAGTTAAAAACTCATGGGCTCGACAAATCAAACATTAAAATCTCCGACGCCACATTAAAGAAGCTCATCAATGATTATACCAGGGAAGCCGGGGTCAGAAACATCGAAAGGGAGCTGACTTCCCTGTGCCGAAAAATAGTCAAAAAGGTGGTGACAAAAGGAAAAGATTACAGCGAGTATATATCACCTAAAAAACTCGAACAATACCTGGGGATCCCCCGCTTCAGGCGTTCGGGAATAGACAAAAAAGACGAAATCGGAGTCGCTATCGGAATGGCCTGGACAGAATTCGGAGGAGAACTTTTAACATTTGAAGTCACCAAAATTCATGGGAAAGGAAATTTCATATACACGGGCCAGCTCGGAGAAATCATGCAGGAATCCGCTCAGGCTGCTTTCAGTTATGTCAAAGGAAAGATGTATGAATTAAACATTGCCAAAGACCTACATAAAAACTTCGATATCCATATACACGTTCCTGAAGCGGCCACACCAAAAGAAGGGCCTTCTGCCGGGATCACACTGGCTACTTCCATCATCTCTCTTTTAACCGAAAACCCTGTAAGTAAAAAAGTAGCTATGAGCGGGGAACTTACTTTAAAAGGAAAAGTCCTTCCTGTCGGAGGGGTTAAAGAAAAGCTTCTGGCAGCGCATAGAGAAGGAATTAAGGAAGCTATTCTTCCCCTGGACAATAT
>JAGGYH010000018.1 GCA_021162615.1 Candidatus Aminicenantota bacterium | reverse complement strand
CTGAGCGGGCACGGTTCCTCTTTAGAGGAGAGCGAAGCCCGAATGGGAGAGAGATCCATCGCTGGTGGATCGAACGGGTGACGAATCCCTTGCCCGTTCCCTCCAAACATTTTTAAAGAGTTACGCATCAGCCGAGAAAAACGAAGGAGAATGGCGTTAAAAATCTGAAGGGAGCGCAGGCCACACCTGAATTTCGCATCGGCTCGCCTGTAAGGTAAAAAAATGAACTTCGCCATTTTTTTATGAATAGTTCAGGCAGATAATAATTTACAACCCGTTTCACAACAAGTATAATCTTTTTTCTATGGGTCAAAAATGGTATCTTAACTCTAATAGAGATCATTTATTATCAGAATCTTTTAAGGAGGCATTTCAATGAAAAGAAAGTCCGTGTGTTTTTTCGTTATTGTCTTTTTTATTATCCCCCTTTCTTCGGCCGCGCTCTCATCCGAAAACAATGAGGTCAAAAAAGCCAACTACGAGCTTGCGGCCCAATTTTCGCCTGCAAAACTAAAGAAAATGGTGTTCAGCACAACAGTGGACCCGCATTGGCTGAAACACAGCGACCGGTTCTGGTACACCTATGAAACAAGTGAAGGGAAAATGTTTCTTATAGCTGACCCGGCTCAAAAGACAAAAAAACCTCTGTTCGATAATGTAAAAATGGCAGCCATGCTTACGGAAATCACCAAAGACCCTTATGACGCCAAACACCTTCCCATTAAAGAGATAGAATTCGTAAAAAAAGATACCGCCATCCAGTTTGAGGTCATAAGTTCTCTGGAAGAAGAAGAAAAAAAAGATGAAGAGATGGAAAAGCAGAAAATGGAAGAGCAGGATGAAGAAGAACACAAAAAAGAAAAACCAAAGAAAAAATCCTTTTTCTTTGAGTATGAGCTTTCGACCGGAAAACTGAGGGTGCTGAAAGATTTTGAAAAACCCCCGGAAAAGCCTGATTGGGCCAACATCTCCCCTGACGGAAAAAAGGTCGTGTTTGGCCGGCATTACAACCTTTTTTGGATGGACAAGGAAAACTATGAAAAGTACCTGAAAGATAAAAAAGCCAAAGATATCGAAGAGCATCAACTGACAGAGGACGGCGAGGAAGACTACAGCTATGCCCAGAGAGAGAGGGGAGAGACCAATGTGGAAAAGGAAAAAAATAAAGACAAGCGAAAACCGGTCCGTATCATATGGTCAAGGGATTCTAAGAAGTTTGCTATGGTCCGGACGGATAACCGTAAAGTCAAAGACCTCTGGGTCATAAACTCGATTGCGAAACCCAGGCCTACACTGGAGACCTACAAGTACCACATGCCCGGAGAAGAGGAAGCCCCCCAGTATGACGTCCTGATATTCGACTTCGAAAAAAATAATAAAATCCAGGTCAAAGACGACCGGTTCAAAGACCAATCCATCTCTATACTCACAGCTCCCAGAAAAGAAAAAAACAGGGATGATAAAATCAACCCTCCTTTGTGGCTGGCTGAAACATCTGATAAACTGTACTTCACGCGGACCAGCCGGGACCTTCATAAAATCGACACCTGCGTGGCAGACGCAGAGACCGGAGAGGTCAAAGTGCTCATCGAAGAACGCCTTAACACCTATGTGGAAACCAGGCGGTTGGGGCTTGTCAACAACGGAGAGGAACTCATCCACTGGTCCGAAAGAACGGGCTGGGCCCACTTCTATCTTTACGACGGCGAAGGCAACCTGAAAAACCAGATCACTTCAGGCCCTTTTCACTGTGATGACATCCAGGGAATAGACGAAAAAAACAGAGTGCTGTACTTTACGGCCAATGCAAGAGAAAAGGGAGAAGACCCGTACTACAGCCATCTGTACCGCATTCGATTTGACGGAAGCGGGATAGAACTTTTAAATCCAGGCAACTTTAACCACTACTCCCGCATGTGCGATTCAAACCGATTTTTTGTGGATAATTATTCAAGAGTGAACACCACCCCAGAATCCGCTGTTTTCGACAACAGAGGAAACAGGCTGATGGGCCTTGAGGCCGCAGATCTGTCTCTTCTCATGGAAGCAGGTTATAAATTTCCCGAGACCTTTAAAGTGAAAGCGGATGACAGCATCACAGACCTCTATGGCGTGATGTACAAGCCCTTTGATTTTGACGAGACCAAAAAATACCCCATCATCGCTTATGTGTATCCGGGGCCTCAGACCGAATCCGTTCCCAAATCATTTTCTACGGGCAGAGGCAATATGAGCCTGGCTCAATTCGGATTTATCGTGATTTGTGTTGGAAACAGGGGAGGACACCCGGCAAGGTCCAAATGGTACCACAATTTCGGATACGGAAATCTCCGGGATTACGGACTGGCTGACAAGAAATCTGCCATCGAGCAGCTGGCTGCCCGGCATTCCTTTATCAATATAGATAAAGTAGGGATTTACGGCCATTCAGGCGGAGGTTTTATGTCCACAGCAGCCATGCTGGTTTATCCGGACTTTTTTAAAGTCGCTGTCTCATCTTCCGGCAACCACGAAAACAACATCTATAACCGTTGGTGGAGCGAGAAACACCATGGTGTCAAAGAAGTGAAAAATGAAGAAGGAGAAGTAACCTTTGAATACGATATAGATAAAAATTCGGAATTAGCGGGAAACCTCAAAGGACATCTTCTTTTGACTACAGGGGACATCGATAACAATGTACACCCTGCCAATACCATCACCATGGCTAATGCCCTTATCCGCGCCAACAAAAGATTTGACTTCTTTATCTTCCCGGGCCAGAGGCACGGATACGGTGATATGAGCGATTACTGGTTCTGGCTCAGAGCTGATTACTTCTGCAAACACCTGATAGGGGATTTTCCCCGAAGCGTGGACATGCTCTACCTCCAAAAGGACGAACCCCAAAACAAAAAGTAAAATTTATTGTTAATAATGCCACATCTGATTTTATATTAATTCTGCATTTTGAGCTTCTTCCACATCTTCATGAGGAAAAATCCTGACGCCACAGACAGGACACTCAAGAAAGACGCAGGAAGGTATCTGCCGTATATCCAGTATCCGGCTGCAAAAAGAGCGCTGTACACTCCCAGACATCCCACTACCATGCACACAATACCCTGGGGCACATCCCACTGGCTCTCCCCTGTCTCCACAGGGTCTCCCTCATTCCGGGCTTTTTCCACTACTTTTCTCCAGCCAGGGCCGCCCGGTTTCACAAGCCGGTAAAAGGACCGGAGAGTTTGCTCTTCAGAAGGCCGTGTGAAAAGAGTGACACTGATCCAGCTTAATGTGGTTATACCCACTCCTATAAGGAGCTGGAGATGAGAGGATAGGAAGGGGAGGCCTGTGTGAGGATGGATGACCTGAAGGTAGAAAGCGACCATAAAGGAAACCACCATGGCCGTCAGCTCGCTGTAGGGATTGATCCGCCACCAGAACCAGCGGAGTATGAACAAAAGCCCTGTTCCCGCTCCTACCTGCAGTAAAATCTGGAAGGCCTGCAGGGCATTGCTTAAAAGCAAAGCCAGCACCCCGGTCAAAATCATGAGAACGACTGTAGAGATCCTTCCTATGAACACCTGCTTTTTCCCATCCGCTTCCGTGTTTATGAAACGCTTATAAAAATCATTCACAACGTAAGAAGAACCCCAGTTCAAGTGGGTAGAAATCGTGGACATAAAAGCCGCAATAAGAGAAGCCACCACCAGCCCCAATAGCCCAGTCGGAAGAAAAGTCAGCATGGCCGGATAGGCCATATCATGTTTTATGACATTGGAGGCGACATGCGGGAATGCGGTCCGCAAAGATTCGAGATCGGGAAAAACCGCCAGAGAACAAAGCGCGACGATGATCCAGGGCCAGGGCCTTAGAGCATAATGAGCGGCGTTAAAAAGGAGGGTGGCACCGACTGCATGTTTTTCAGATTTAGCTGACAGCATCCGCTGCGCTATATATCCTCCCCCGCCTGGTTCTGCTCCCGGGTACCATACACTCCACCACTGAACAGCCAGGGGAAGAACAAACAAAGGTATGAGAGCATCCCAATTGGAAAAATCTGGAAGAAGGTTTAGTTTGGAGACGATATTATTGTTTGTGATCAGAGCATGAAAACCTCCGACCTGGGGAAGCTTTACCGCCACCACCGCCGCTCCTATGGCACCCGCCATAGCCATGGCAAACTGAAAAAAATCGGTGATAAGCACTCCTCTTAATCCCCCCAGAGCACTGTATACCACGGTTACTACCGAAGCTATGAGCAGTGTTTGAAGCGGAGTGAGATTGAGCATGACTCCCCCGATTTTGATAATGGCCAGAGACACACTTGCCATGATAAGGACATTAAAGAAAACTCCCAGATAAAGAGCCCTGAATCCCCTAAGAAAAGCAGCGGCTTTCCCGCTGTAGCGCAGCTCGTAAAATTCAAGGTCGGTTAAAACTTTGGAACGCCTCCACAGTTTTGCGTAAACAAAAACGGTCAGCATCCCTGTCAGGAGAAAGGCCCACCATACCCAGTTTCCAGCCACTCCGTTCTGCCGGACTATATCCGTGACCAGATTGGGCGTATCGCTTGAGAAAGTAGTGGCCACCATGGATACTCCAAGAAGCCACCACGGCATACTCCTCCCTGAAAGAAAAAACTCTGCGGAACTTTTCCCGGCCTTTTTGGAAACAAGCAGGCCGATCAGAAGAGAAATGATAAAGAAACCGGCTATGAATGCCCAGTCCACAGCCAGCAAAGCCAAATTAAATCTCCTTTATGGTTTGATATTCTAATAACAAAAAAACATCATACCATTAAAATGATTAAATTTTAACTTTGAAAAAAATTAATTTAATGAAATGCAGGTATGGCTGAAGCGACATTGAAGATTTAGCCTTCGGATGAGGCTTTTCGAGGGTATCCAGCGAAGCTGGACGGTGAGTATGTCTGACCCACGGACGGGGGGAGTTACGCAAGCGCCGAGAAAAACGAAGAAGAATGGCGTTAAAAATCTGAAGGGAGCACAAGCCATATCTGCCTGATAATTAGTCCTTTCCCTCAATCTCATCAATCAGATTCTTTACATTCTCCTGCTTGGGATTGAGCTTTAACGAAGCCTTAAGCGCATCAAGAGCATTTTTACTTTGACCGATTTTATAGTAACAAAATCCTAACGAGTTCAGCAGTCCCGTATCACTGTTGTATATCTTGTTGCCTTCCAGCAGATTATCAATGGCATCTTTGTATTTCTCCAATCCCATCAAGGCCTTCCCCTTCAGCAGATAATACTGAAACCTGAATTTTCCTTCATCTTTGAATATCTCCATCATTTCCATGGCTTTCTCGTATTTTCCGGCTTCCACTAAGAAACTGGTGTATTCCAAAACTCCATTTTTAAAATCAGGATTCATTTTATAGGCTTGACTGTACAAAGACTCCGCTTCTTCAAATCGACCCAGTTTTCTATTCTGCGAGGCAAGCATATAGTAGTAAAGAAAACTGTTTGAAAGAGGGAATCCCTTTGAGAAAGAAATGGGATGACCAATGACAGTGCTTGAAGAAATCACGAACTCTTCTGACTTGCTGTCTATGATATTTCCATCACTGTCCATGAGTCTTATGACTGCCTCATAATAATCTGGCGTAAGCTCCCCTGCAGCTATAGATTGATTGATGCTTATGCTGTCTCTGTAAGAATACCCCTTGAGCATTATAGAATAAGACTTTTTCACAGCATTATTCTCTTTCCGCCCATTAACAAGAAACTCTATCTTCCCATTTTCCCACAAAGCCCTCTCCAGATTAGAGACCATAAACAGAAAAGCAATATCGTCATTAGAAGAAAAGCTTTTTGACGGGTCCAATACTAATTTTTGATCCAATATTTTGTAAGGGATATGGATTCCTCTTTCATATTCCTGAAACTTATATCCAATGAAGGGGCCAATGACCTGGGGCAAACCTGAATCACTCTTAACATCAACATTCCTTTCCAGAATAGAAAATTCCTTTCCCACTGAATTCTTTAGGAGAGCTGTAAGCTCATAACTCCCTTCCACTATAGGAAAGGAGTCCTCGATGGAGACTCCGTTTGACCGGACTTTATCCAGGTCTTCCGGCGAAAAATAATAGGGATAATTTTTTGAATACTGAAAAATGATTTCCTCGCCTTTTCTTAAACTTACATTTAGTTCAAAATTACAGAAATACTGGTCATTCGGTTCATAATAATCAACAGAAAGGCTTTGAGGGACTATTGAAAAATGGACAAAATTCAAACCCAGCTGAGGATCCTTTATAGTTGCCACATCTGTTACGCTCTCAATGTAATTTGTCATATATTCCGTAGTCACCAATCCTTTATAATTCATGAAATTGGTCGCATACGTAGGATTGATGTCTTCCTTCGGAGATTCGAAAATTTCCGCCATAATAATATTGTTCTCAGGAGAAGGACTGAAATTATAGGGAATATCACCGGGGATTACGGAGAGTATGACCAGGGAAAGAGTCGGCGCCATCTGCCTTATTGTATTATACGCAGTCTCATAGTCCGTAAAATCCATTTCCCTTCCTCCCACCAGCAAACTTGTGGGACCATCCGCAACCGGGTCATAAAGCACATATTCCCCAAATCCTCCTCTTTTAAAAAAGACCATGGCAAAATGAGGGGGAAGCCCTTTTCTTCCGCCTCCGTAGTAGTACCAGACCTCAACCGGATAAAGCCCTATCTTACCCTCAAAATTTTCTTTACTGGCAGGTTCCCCCAGAATTATATAAATCCTTCCTCTATCAGTTCTCCAGCCCTCTCTTGAAGTCCCCCGGCCCAGATATTCATTGGCATATTTAAAACGTCTCATATGTTCTTCCTGATATTCATTTCTATCCGTTCCCGGAGTAGGGTCCCTCTGCTTCCAGAAAGAATCTATGAAAATATCTCTTTCCCTGTCACTAGTGAGCTGCAGAAACACATCTCTCTCTTCATCCAGTATGATGTATTGAGTCAGGTCTAAAAACTCTCTGTATTTTCCCGGGAGGTCTTCTCTTTTTGCTTTTTGAGCTGTTACAACTATGGGAAAAACAAAAAGAATAACGATAAGAGATATCACTGTTTTTTTCTTCATTTTGACACCTTTTCAGGCCTAGGCTTAAAACCCGTATAAGAATTTTTCAACTCGTTTTTTATTTGTTATATTCTGATACTAAATATCTTTCTCGTTCTTCCGATATCCGGCTTTCCGATGATCAGGACATCGAAAAAATACTTTCCATGCTTTAGGTCAAAGGTGAAAGTGAAGTTGATTTCTTCCATATCAACCAGTTCTTTTTCTGTCGCCTCAAACTGCCTTGTTTCAATAAAAGTCTGTTTCTGAGCCCCCTTCTTATCCGCATACACATAAAACTGAAACTCAAACTCAGCTTTCAGCAAGCCGTCCTCTTCGACAAAAGCAAGCCCTTTTACAGGGATTGAAATATCCAACTGTTCTTTCCTGCGGTCAAAATGAAGCTTGAAATCTATATACTTGCTTCCTATTTCATCATTGCTGTATGCGATCCCGAATTTAGCCATTTCCATGGCTTGAAAAAGATTCCCATAGATTCCTGAGTAAGGATTAAGCTCATAAGAGTTGTCCCCTCTTTTATCTATAAATTCCACGGCAAAGTTGTATCTGTAATAAACCCAGAGAAGGTAACCTCTGACGTCAGGGTAGTTTGTCATGGGCATATGCTCGATCTTGTCTGGAAATCCGAAATGGATATAGATCCTTCCTCTGTCTGTTTTCCATCCGGCTATGCCCTCTTTGAACCTCTCATTGGCATACTCGATCCTCTCGTAAAATTCTTCTTTAAACTCATTCTCTTCGGTCTCCGGAGTGGGATCTCTTTTTTTCCAGAATTCCTTGATGAATTCCTCTCTGGATTCTTTATCAGGAAGATGATTGAATATTTTTCTCTCTTCACCTGTCATTATCAACCGCGCTTCCTCATAAAAATCCTCACTTACAGGATCAAACTTCATCTGCTGATAGGAAGTGCCGCAGCCCGCCATGAGGGCCAGAAGAAAAACAAATAAAATCCGCATAAACCTCATCTCTTCTCTTGTCTTATCTCCTCAGATAATTAAGAAAACCTTTCACCTGGTCAGCTTTTTCCGAATCAGGGTCTATCTTCAGGTAATTTTCAAACTGGGCAATGGCTTCATCATTTTTTCCCAACGTCAAATAAGTCAAACCCAATTGATAAATACCGTCTAAAAAATCTTCCTTTATCTCTACCGAACGCTGGTAATACTTCAAGGCTTCCTCATAATTAGCCATGTTATAAAAACGGGTCCCAATGTTATAGAGTACAGTTGGATCTTTAAGCTCTTCGAAATTTATTTTTTTGTACCACTCCAACGCCAGTTCATCATCACCCTTGTTTGCATACGCTTTTCCTATAAGGATCATGGCGTTCGTGTTTCCAGGGTCCTCTTCAAGGATCTTTTTATAATACTCAACCGCCTTATCGTATTTTTCCATTTGAAAATAGCAGTTCCCCAGATTTTGGTTTATGATGTAGAGATCAGGGTTCTCTTCAAGGAGCTTTTCATATGCTTGTATCGCCTCTTCTAATTTTCCTTCATCAAAAAGCTTGTTTCCAGCATCAAGCTTTTGTTTAAGCTCATCCGTGATGATGATCCCTTCGACTTTCTCTAAAGTGACCTTTACTTCCGGATTGGGTTCAAAAGATGAAACATCTACAGATATGGCATGGGGCATATATCCCAGTTTTTCAAAATCTATATTCCATTGACCCCCTCTTATTCCCATAGCAATCCATTTTCCCTCTTTATTTGTTTTGATATCAAATCCGGCCTCAGCCAGTATAGAATACAATTTGACTTTGACATCCTCTATGGGATTCCCCTCTTGATCATAAACAAAACCCACCAAGCGTGCCCTGCCTCTGTATGTTTGGGGAAAAACAAAAACAGCTAATAAAAGTATTGAAAAGATACCAAAAACTGCTTTTTTCATCCGATACCTCCAGTTCATAGCATTGTTTTTCTTTCTTACTCAGCGCCTTCATTCTAACATTAAAAAGCATAAAAAAAAAGCCCCTTTCGCAAACGCGAAAGGGGCTTTCTCTGTTCTAGTCGATTTCAGACAGAATAATTAGAACTCGAATCTCACTCCGAATCTCAGCATCCTCGGATTCAGGATCTCATTCAATGATCCTGCGGTTGCACTCGGTGAAAAGGATGTGCTGTTGTCCGTATAGATATACACGGTTCCCCAGTCATTCTGGTATCTTCTGTTCTCGATCGTGCTGTTCAGCGCGTTAAAACAGTCCACCATGACATAGACCTTGCCGACATCCCCAACATTGAGGACTTTCTCAAGGCGCAGGTCCAGCTTGTAGAATACAGGAAGGGACTCATTTCCAAACTCTTTCAAATAAAGAGTATGGGAACGGCTTCTCGAGTTTGGAATTCTATAGTCATATACAGTAACCTGGTCTCTTATCAGCCATCCGTCTCTCGCTTGGAAGTTGAAGGATACATTGACACCATAGGGAAGCTGGTAGAGCCCTGCGACTTTGAGCATCCACGGGGAATAGGTGTACTGGTTGATCTTTCCAGAGGCTCCGCCCTGATAGGGTGAGTAGACTCTATTGTCCAGAGCCCACAGGTTTGTCGCGCTCATGTAGCCTTCGTCTCCGTAATGGACTTTCTGGTTCTGGAAGGTGAAGCTTCCGTTCACCATCCATCTGTTGGAAAGTCTCTTGTTGAAGATAAGGTCAAATCCCCAGTAATCCTGATAATAATCGGGTCTTTTCATCACGCGGTCATAAGGGGAATATGCAGAGGGGTCATAACCGTTGTAGCTGTTGGTGGTGTAGTAATAAGGATGATCATCAGCCTCGCCCATGTCACCATCCCACGGGGTGTCATATCCGCTCACATCAATACTGGACGGGAGGCTGGGAGCCTGCACATACCAGTCCTGACATTCAAACCGGTAGGCATTTCCGCTGGCATCCACAAAGTGTTTGGGTGACCAGTTGTTTTTGTCATATCTTCGGTAGGTGGCGTTAACGGATATGCCGAAATCAGGAAGCACTTCTCTTTGAAGGGTCAGAATCACTTCCGAAGTCCTTGAAGACTGCGCATCCGGCTCATAAGAGCGGTAAGGATCTGTAAAACTCTGCGGGTTAGCGGGATCATAGCTTCCATAATAATATCCGGCTGCATCGCTTAAGTTACCAGCAAAAGTGCCGCCGGGAAAGACCTGGTAAGGCGTGTACAATCCGTCTCCGACCGTACCCCAGTAGAGCTCGTTGAGCTGCATCACGTTGTCGCCGTTGTCCTTCCAGTAGAAATCCATCCATCCGCTTGTTCCGCCAGGCATCCAGTTACCGGCCATCATTCCCATGAAGTTTCCATACTGGCCCATAGACAGTTTGGCAATGGTCTTTCCGTCGCCTGTGATGTCATAGGTGATTCCGATCCTGGGGGAGAATGTCTTCCACCAGTAAGGATCCCCGTTCTTGTCATAGGCTGTGACTTCATCAATAGAAGCGGCCGGAAGCAGGGCATCCAATGCGGACTGCACATCTGGGGCTGCGATCTCATCCCATGCCGGATTATCAGTGACCGCTGAAATGTCAATAGGAGCGACATAAGGCTGCTGCTGGTCATATCTTAAGCCCAGAAGCATGGTGAACCGCCCGAATGTCACGGTGTCTCTCAGATAAAAGGCATAGGCATCCACACCATAATCTCTGTAATATCCTCTGAAAAAGTCAAAGTATTTGAGGCCAGCTGGGTTCTCGGCTTCTGAAGGAACGCCGTCGCCGTTCCAGTCAAGAGTATCATAATTCAGATTCCAATAGGCTATGAAATTACCGGTATAAACGGATTCGGTGTAGGCGCGTCTTGCGGCATACTCGGCCCCGAACAGGATCTCGTGGCTTGCGCCAAGGAAGCTGTCATTGAAATAGGTGCCTCTGGCTACATACTGGCTCACAGGACGTTCCACATAATAGCGCCATTCACCTGTGTCACCGTCAGGACCTTCCCAGATGTCATTGGTCTGATCATACCAGGAAGGATTCTCAAAATCCCGGTCGTCCATAGGAGTCAGGCTGAATCCTGAATCAGAGAACGTATACTGAATAGACAGGAAGAAATTGTTCCCGAACATGTGCTCATCCTGAAGTTTGTAGATAGGACTCCCAAAATGATACCTTCCTGCCTGATAATATCCGCCGGGAAGGCTTGCGCTGGAAGAACGTCCCCACTTGTTCTTGCCGCCTACATGCATGAAAGCTTCGAAGCGGTTCTCAGGAATGATCTGGGCATTCAGCTTGAACGCATAGTTCTGCAGCAGTGTGTCATCCGCCCTGCCGTACACTGTTCTGGTCTTGATGTCCTGAACACCGTAAGAACCCCACAGCCAGATGTGGTCTTTCCATATGGGAACACCCATATTGAATCCATAGTCCTTGATGTTCTGCACTCTGTTGATCCCTCGGAATCCAGGCTCTTCGGCTTGGGTCTCTGCCACAAAGTCTTCGTTGGCGGCCTGGAACTTCTCATCAGTAAAATAGAAACGTCCGCCCAGGCTCACTTTGTTCCCGCCTCGACGGGTCACCAGGTTGATGGAAACGCCGCCTGTCTGTGTGGTCACGTCCGAACCGCCCACCGTGACCTTCATCTCTTCAAAAGCATCAAAGTCATAATAACTCGGCGATGCTCCGATAGCAGCCGGGTCTGTGATGACCGTTCCGTCCATGTTCCACACGGTCTGGGCATCATCCGGCGCTCCGCGGGACGCAAATCCAGACTGCTGCCCGGATTCTGATCCGCCCACATTCTCTCTGTCAAGCAGAATGGAGGGCGCCATCTGAAGGATGACCCACGGGTCTCTCGCTGTCGGCAGAGACTGAAGGATCTCATGGGTTACGTTCTGGCCCACTTCTGTCTTCTTTGTATCAACGATCGGGGTCACAGCTGTGACTGTCACAGCCTCTTCCAAAGCTCCCATTTCCATCTCAAGGTTGATCTCGACACTCGAACCGACAACAACAATGACGTTCTCCTTTATGGAGGTTCTGAAGCCTTCCAGCTCGGCTTTGACTGTGTAGTCATTAGCAGGAGCCAGAGAGATGAATCTGAAATCACCCGTATTTGACGTGATGGAGGTCATAGGAGCTGTCTTTGTACCGGTCAGTGTGACCGTAACGCCCGGCAGAGGATTGCCTTCTGTGTCAAGGACTTTTCCGAAAATATCTCCGGTTCTCTGCTGTGCCATAATCAGAGGTGAAACAAGTAACAACACACATAAAACACTAAATAATTTTCGCAATTCTTTCCTCCTTTTTACCCAAAATAAATTGGGAAAAAGTTACCAATAACTCAGGAGTGAAATTCACTCCACACTTTTTCCTGTAAATATTGTCTCTTAGAAATATAAGGCTTTGATCACCTCCTTTTGATTTTGTATACATATCCATCTTTCTTATAATAAGAAAGCAATATTTATGCCAAATTTCACAACCTTTCTATCCTGTTTCATATCAGGCATATAGTAAAATGCAAATTTTTTTGTGCCTTCCGGATAATTCAAAAAATTGAATTCTCTCCAATTAATTGAATCTTCCAGACAGCACCTTTTTACCTTCTGAAATTCAGCGGGCTGAAGAACCAGCTTGCCTGATGAAAGTCGCGAGCACAGGCCATACCTGATTTTCATCTTTACCTTTTCTGAATTATTCTTTATCATCACTATGAAGACCAAAATGAAAAATATCAGAGGAAAGCATCTTTTTCTGTTTCTCTTCATTGTGTTCCTGTTGACCCGGATCATCCATATCCATGCGGATCCTCCGCTGTATTTGAGCGAGAGCCTGGGAACTTTTTTCGATGAAGGCATATACAACCATAATGCCCGAAATCTCATACTGTTTGGTCAGTGGAAACTGGATGAATGGAATGACTTTTATTACAGCGCTGTTTCCACCTGGCTGAAGTATCTGACCTTTCAAATTATCGGCATTGGCCGGGCACAGATCCGCCTTTTTTCTATTTTTTTCAGTATGCTCTCCCTTCTGTTCATCTATCTCTCGGCCAAAGAAAGCTATGGAGAGAAAACCGGACTTCTGGCACTGCTGCTGTTTGGAATAAATTTTATCTCGATTATGTATGCCAGGCTTGGAATGCAGGATACCCAGACTCTTGCTGTTTTCATCATAGGTTTTTACCTCTGGCAGAAAGGGACGAAAGAAGCAGGCAGCAAAAAGGGAAACCGGCTTCTTTTTTCTTCCGGTGCTGTTTTTTTTCTAAGCTATACTTTCAAAAACCTTTTTCTCTATCTTCTTCCGGTACCTATCGCAGCATTCGGAATCTACTTGTTGATGTATTGCCGTGATAAATCCACATTGAAAAAACTTTTTAAAGGATTTGTCTTTCTTTGCGCAGGGATGCTGTCCTCCTTCATTTTATGGTTCACTGCCTTTTATCTTCCCTTTAAAGGACCTATATCAGAATTCGGCAAATTTTTTACAACTCAGCAGATGTTTCCTGAAAAAAGCATCTCCCTCTATGCAAACAATCTCTACAGGACCTTTCTTTTTAAATATGTATCCACAAGCCCTGCAGTGCTCTTCGGTTCTTTTCTCTTCCTTTTCATCCTCCTCTTCTGGATCTATACAAAGAAACAAAACCATATCCCTGCTCCAGACGTATTTCTCGGGATCTGGTTTGGCACATGTTTTTTATTCCTTGGTATTATAAGCTACAGGCCTACCAGGTATTTTCTGCCTATTATTCCTGTTATGTGTGTCATGGCCGCCCGATTCTTAGTCGCCCTTTATAAGACTTCAAAAATCAAACTCAACCAAAAAACACACTGGAGTTTCTATCCTCTTGGTGCGGCTGTCCTGACCCTATTGATCCATAGGTGCCTCATCCCATGGATTTACAGAAATTTTCAAATCAAGCCCGCTGATGCTTTTCCCTTTGTTTATCCAGGTACTGTGGAATTCATAATAAGCCTCATCATAGCCGCAGCTCTGACAGCTTACATCGCTAGCCCGAAAATACTTAAGAACCGGCGTGAGATAAGTCTGCCCAAATACCTCTCCTTAAGTGTCATCATTCTGTTGGTCCTGCCTTCCCTGTATCTGGAAGGAAAACATTATTATAACTGGGCCCGTTTACCTCAATATTTTGTCCGCAATTTGGGCAAAGATATAGAAAAATATGTAGGTCAAAGCGGCTCTATAGGAGGCATGGATGCTCCTGGAGCTGCTTTTGACACTCCTTACAAAGTGCTCATATCCTATGAAAAGTTTGTGAATTATAAAAAAAATCCCATCACTCAATACGGGCTCACTCATCTCTTCCTGGTCGATAACAGGGACATCCATGAAAAGGACTACTACTTCAATAAGTACCCTGACGAAATGAAAGACGCAACATTTCTCAACCAATACCACATCAACAAGAAAGAAACCGTGTTTTATCTTTACTCGCTTGTAGACCCTAAAGTCCTGTCCGTTTCTCTGCCCGAAAAAATCTCTCATTATGATGACAGTCTTGAAGTGAAGGCCCGAATAAAAAACTGTGACTTCAGGCAGCCAAAAAAAATATGCCTTAACTGGGCCCTCTTTCCCCAGACCCCATCCCAACGATTAACAGCATCCGGTTCCGGCGACGAACTCCAGTGCTGGATACCGCCTGAAACAGAAAAGGAATTCATATTATACGGAAGGCCGCCCTCTCAACCTGGGAAATATGAGCTTTTCTTGTACTGGGAACCTGAGAAACAACTCTACTATAAAGTGGAAGACATGGAACATGAAAGAGGAAGCATCATCCGCGATGAGCAATCCCTTAGAGATAAGGCTGTTTATCACGCCGCAGACAGACACCGCCGGACAGGATTCCTTTCTTACGGCAGCTACCGCAGCTTCCGGCCTGGACTGTATGAGGCTGTATTCAGGCTTAAAATCGGGAGCAACAAACACAATGCAACGGTTATCCGCATAGAAGCTGTTTCAGACCTGGGAAGAAAGGTCATCAGTAAGATCGATCTGCAGGGAAATGACTTTTCCGGAGAGAAAGATTATAAAAGCTTTGTCCTGCCTTTCAAGCTGGAAGAGACAACCAGGGATCTGGAGCTCCGCATTTTTTCCATGGGGAGGACAGATGTCTGGGCAGATGATATTCGCCTAGTGTTCAGGGAAGGAATATGGGGAACAGATATTCTTACAGTAGAGTAGAATACGTGACATTTGCAATTTGAAACTTCTTGAAGTTAAAATAGGAAAAATGAAAAAAATAAAATTTTCCCTTTTGCTGTGCATGGCTATGATTCCGGCTCTTGTTTTTATTGTCTCCTCCTGCGGCAAGCCTGGTTCGGAAAAAACAGCCTTTGAGACCAGAGGCTCGAGAGATTTATTGGAAGATTTTGATATCTCTGAACATATCTATGGAACCCGGTATATTGATGCGGCGGATCCAAAGAACGAGCCCCTCTTTATTTCCGGATGGCATAAGCCGGAAATGGATTTTCGCTGGGCTCAGGGCAAAAAAAGCACCCTCCTCTTTGATGCGGCACAGGTCCACAGTTTAAATCTGGAAATGGAATGCCGGTCCATCAAATCTACAGATAATCAAAATCAAAAAATAGAGGTCTTTCTCAACTCCAAGAAAATCAAGGCCATAGAGCCGGGGACCTCCTTTGATGTCTATCACATCCTTCTTCCTGATGACTTGATGGAAATCGGGAAGAACACACTCACCTTTGCATATCAACTGACGGAAAGGCCGTCGGACTCATTGGATACCCAAGACCAGCGTTCGCTCTCAGCCGCATTCAAATACTTTAAATTTACCCGACCAGGGGAAGAAGCTGTGAAAACGCCTGAACCTCTTATTCAAAAAAAAAGCGGGGAAATCATTCATTTCCCGGAAAGTGCCTTTACCTTCTACCTAAAGCCGTCAGGCCCGGAAGAGCTGGAAACAGAAATCTCAAGGTTACCCAGAAACATAAAAGCCCATATAAAGATATCCTCAGATAAAGGCGTTTTCAGGCACATCCATTTCAAAAAAGCAGGTTCAAAAAAAATTGCCTTGAAAGGTCTCTCTGACCAGTATGTCAAAATAGCTTTTTATTTAGAAACCAAAAGAAAGTCTGCCTATTCCTCCCAGGATTTTGCTGTCTGGTCAGGAATAAGAATTCTCGAACCCGTGAAAAAGACCGGGGTCTCACCAGAACTTGCTGAATTGTATAAGGAACTGCATACAGGAAAATTCGATATTGTCTATGTGGCTCTGGATGCCTTTCACGCCAAACATTCCAGCCTGTACGGATACCGCAGAAACACCACTCCTTTTTTAAAAAAAGCCGGAGAACAGGGAATCGTGTTCCAGAACTTTTATGCAAACAGCCCTTATACTCTTGCTTCAACAGGAACACTTTTAACATCCAGATATTCCCACGAACACGGGCTTATCGAAAAAGACACGAGAATCCATTCCACGCTTCCTCATCTGACCGAAATCCTATCCAGCCGTTCTGTATCATCTTTTCTCATAACCGGTCAGCCGTGGTTTTCGAAAGGCTGGGGTCTGTCGGAAGGATTCACCCGGCTGTACTACAATAGATACAAAATCATATTTACCGAGGCACTCACAGATATCTATGCTCATGACCATAAGAACCAACAAAAATTCATCTATATTCATCTTCATCCTCCCCATTCACCTTATCTTCCTCCCAAAAAATTCAGGATTTTTCCGGCACCGGACAACATATCATTCAGCCCGACACCCCAAAATTTCAGAAAAATCGAAACCGGAGAAATCAAAGCCACTGATGACCTGCTGGACTATATCGAATCCATGTATGACGCCAATGTGCTCTATGCGGACAGCCTGGCTGAAAAGATCTATGATTTTTTCAAGGAAAACAAGCTCCTCGGCAATACCATCTTCATCTTTACTTCAGACCATGGAGACGCCTGCAAAATGCAGCATGGAAAATTCGGTCACAACACTACTCTCTTCCAGGAGATGGTGCACATTCCTTTCATCATGATTTTTCCAAAAAAGCTTGCTGTGCCTCCTTCCAGTCCCCAAATCCCTGCCAGTGTCGTGGATGTTCCGGTGACTCTTCTGGAACTCTTCGGCATTACAGACAGCAACGGATTGCATGGGAAAACCCTTTTGCCGTTCATCCTGAGTCCGGAACAAACATCTTCCCATGTTTTCCTGGAAAATTTATCCGGAGGCAGGCAGCAGAAAAGCATTGTGGAACACCGCTACAAATTCATCTCCACTAAAAACCAAGACATGCTGTTCGACCTCCTAAATGATTATCAGGAAAAAACGAACCTTGTCTTTGAAATGCCCTCGGCGGCCGGATACTTTCGCGAGCTCATAAGGTCATACTCAGGCGGCCAGATATTTAAGAGCGAAAAAATCGACCTTGAAAAAATCGACAAAGAGACAAAGGAAAGGCTTAAAAGCCTCGGTTACATTAAGTAGATAAGGGAGCTGAGGCCAATACCTGAAATTATTAATATCTGCTCTTTTCCTGTTAAAAATACTATCACGAAACATCTCGACTTTCAGGCAGGCGGGCTGGTTCTGAAGTCATCCGGAGGCGAGCGGGCATGGTTCCTCGCAGAGGGGAGCGAGCCGAGGAATAAGCTGATTTTACTCGCCGGGAAAAATCAGCGGGCTGAAGAACCAGCTTGCCTGATGAAAGTAGGGAGCACAGGCCACATCTGAATTTCATCTCTTCGAGTTGGCCATATCAATGATGACATAGGCAAGGAGATGGGAAAGGTCTCTCATAAGGTCTGGATTTAATTTATCCGGAGTGTCTCTGGCCGTGTAAATGGTGTCAGGAACTTTATCCGACCTAAAGGATAATGAAGGTATCTTTTTTTTGAGAAAGGAGTCCGCATCCGAATTCTCCCAGTCCGGAGAGTCAAATGTTTCCGGAATCAAGTTCATTCCCACTTTTTTTTTGTTTGATCTTCTTACGGCTTTCCATAATTCGGGAAAATCCTCTGCGCCAAAAACCTTTAACCCTCTTCCGTTCCCTACCATATCAATGTTTATAAACAAGACTGTCTTCTCTGCAGGAAACAGCGGGTCCTTCAAATACTCTTTTGATCCCATAAGGCTCTGTTCTTTAGAGCCGAATCCGATAAACAGCACAGAGCGTCTCACTCCGGCAGGATTTCTTGAGAGGGCCTCTGCAGCTCCGAGCAGCACAGCCGCCCCCGAAGCGTTATCATCGGCCCCTGGCATTATTTCACAGCAGAAGCCCGTATGATTTAGGTGGGCGCCTATGATTATGACTTCGTCTTTATGATCGGGATCTCCTCCCCTGAGATAACCTATGACATTATATCCGGTCCCTTCAGAATGGTGTTCGGTCAGATTCTCCATGGTAAAAATCTTTCCTGTCTCAAAAGAACAGGGGGCTAATTTTTTCCGGATTTCTTCCCTTGCTTCCTGCGGCGAGAACGCTGTTCCAGAGAAAATATCTTTTGCTACTGAATCCCCGACATGGGAGACAAGAAATCCCTCAATATAACCCATACAAGGATCGATCTTCAGGTCATTATAAAGCATGGCCTTGGCTCCCTGGGCCACTGCTATTTTTGCTTTATAGGGATTGAGAGAGTAATGACGCCACTCTTTAAATAATTCCGGGTTTTCTTTTTGGGATACAGGTATTCCGGGCTCCATGAACACTATTTTCCCGTTAACGTCCACATTCTCATAGTCATTATAATCCAGCTCCGGCGCATAAATTCCATAACCTACATACACGACCTCTGCGGTTACAGCCCCTGAACCTGAATCAGAACCCGGATAGTAATCTGTCTCATATTCATAATACTTTTTCTTATTCAAGTCTCTTTTGTCATAATGATAAGCCAGCTCCCCCCCCTCAAAGACCGTAGTGTAGGGATTGGGGAAGGATTGAAGGTAAGTGCCTTTTTCGCCCCCCGGAGAGATATCCCATTTCCTTAAAAGAGAGGCGACCCATTCAGCGGCTTTTTTACATTTCTGAGTCCCCGAGAGTCTTCCGGCATACATTTCTGAAGAAAGTTCTTTCGTATAATCCATTAATTTTCGGCTTGAGATAGAATCCATTACTCGATCAAAATCAGGTGCTCCTGCCTTTCCTCTGTTTTCGAGCGTCACAGAAGCACAGGAGACCAGAAAGAAAAACATTGCAATCGAACATGTGTGTTTCAATGGAATTTTTTTCATTACCTTACGCGGAATCCCAGTCGAATATTCAATCCTTCATCTCATCGAAGACCTGCTTCAGAGTTTCAACACATTGATCCATCTGTTTTTTTGTGTGTTTGGAGGAAACAGATAATCTCAACCGGGTCTTGTTCTTGGATACAGCAGGATACGTCACAACGCCTGTGTACAAACCTCTCTGCTGGATCCTCTTGCTTATTTCTCTCAACCTTAGGTCGCTTCCGGTCATAACCGGAATCACCTGGGATTTCGTGTTCCCTATATCAAGTCCGGCTTCCTCAAGCTTTTTATGCATATAGCGGGTATTCCTCCACAGCTTTTCCCTCTCTGATGGGTCCTTTTTGAATACCTCAAGTACTTTTAATATCCCAACGGCTGTATGGGGGGCCATAGCGCAGGAGAAAACATAAGACCTCGAATACATTCTCAGATAGGTCATAAGCTTTTTATTTCCGGAGGCAAATCCTCCTATGGCACCAAAAGATTTACTGAATGTCCCTATAGAAATATCGACTTCATCCTCGACTCCAAAATGTTCAGCCACGCCTCCGCCCTTTTCTCCAAAAACCAAAGTCGCATGAGCTTCGTCCACCAGTAATTTGGCTCCATACTTCTTGCATATGGGGACTATCCCCTGCAAATTCGCCAGGTCCCCATCCATGCTGTAAACACCCTCTACACAGACCAGTACACGTTTTTTATTCGTTTTTTTCAGGACCCTATCCAGGTGCGACGGATTGTTATGAGCAAAGACTTTTATGTCCGCTCCGGCCATTCTGACTCCATCATAAATGGAAGCATGAGACAAAACGTCCAGAACAGCCACATCACCGGGTTTCAGAATGCCTGATAATATCCCTATGTTTGTGCTGTAACCTGTGGGGAATACCACTGATAGTTCTTTTGATTTAAGACGGCTGATTTCTTCTTCCAGCCGGCTTATGGGTTCAGAATAACCGCTCAAAAGGGGGGCGGAGACAGCACCGGTTCCGAACTCATCCAGAGCTTCTTTAACTGCTTTTATGACATCCGGGTGAAAGGAATATCCGAGGTAATTGTAGGAACAGAAATTAAGGAATTTCCTCACAGACTGGGTGTTCCTGTCATATACTTCCAGCTCGGTGCGCGGTCCGGACATCATGGGCTGAGCATAGACCATGTACTTCTTCTTTACTGCATCATCCACATATTCCCAGAAATACTCAGCCGCTTCAAAAAGGTCATTACTCCTAAAATCAGCAAAATCGGACATGGAATAGTCATTACAGTCTATTCTCTTCCCTTTGAAAGTCTTTTTATTCGATGCCATGTCTTTTCCTGCTCGTACTTTTATAAACTATTGCCTTCTCGAGGTCAAGCAATAAACAAAAACCATTTAACCTTACCTATTCATAAAAAAAATGGCGATGTGTTTATTATTCCTTGCATCTGCAGCAACCTCGACTCGTGAATAATCCAGATTAAATATAACGTGAGCTATTTGCTCTGTCTTTTATAGAGGTCCAATATTATGTCTTCCAGTATACCGGCGAGCAAGCGGTTGAAAAAGTCTGGATTCTCCAGCATTGGAAAATGGCCTGCCCCTGACTGATATATCCAGTCAAAAGAGAAGGCATTTTCAGCCGCAATATCATAGGAGGTGTCACGCCTTTTTGAATTTATACAGCGTATGGGAACCTTAATATCCCTGAATGCCAAGGAACCATCATATCGGAGAAAGTGTCCGAATATATTCAAAGATCTATCCGGAGGAGCATTCATCATATCAAGGAGAATTCTTTTCATGATTGCCTGGTCCATATCATTATGGAAAAAAGTCTCCACAGCATATTCTCTCATTCTTTTCTTAAAATCTTCCCTCCATGGCTTTATGAAAAACTCAACCTGTTCCGCACTGTAGCTTCTCATGTAATAATCCTTAAAGGTATCAACTCCAACCAGACCAATAACTCTATCAGGAATGTTCCTTGCTGTTTCCAGTATAACAGCCCCTCCCATCCCATGACCGATAAGAATGATATTTTTCAATCCTTCTCTCTCAATAACCGATGCGACATCACGGCCGAATGCTTCCATGGTCCAGGATTCCCTCTCCCCTCCGGAAAGCCCGTGTCCGGCAAGATCCAAAGCAAGGACCTTATAGCCTGAAGAAAAAGCCGGTAATTGATGTTCCCAGTAAGTCATATCATTGCACCAGTCATGCACAAAAACCAACGTATAATTGCCCACGCCAGTCAACTTATAATAAATATCCACCCCGTCTTCAGAGGCAGCCCATTTCGTCCCAGATAACGCAGAATCAGGCTCTCCTTTTCCCCCGCAGCAGCCAAAAGACAGAACAAGTCCGGACAGGACTAAGGTTAAAACAATATTCTTTTTCACTGCTTCACTCCCTTGCTCTTTCTTATATTACAAAATACGGTGAAACCAAAAAATGAAAAAAATCTTAGCGTATTCCATAATTATATTCGGTCTTTTCTTCATTTCTATCCGTGGCAGGGGGAGGTTCAGGGGTAAGAGAAGATATTTGCTCTCTAAGCTCGGATGTCATTTTAATCTGGATCGAATCAACAGAATCTTTAAGCTGATGGATATGCCTAGCTCCAATAATCGGGCATGTCACCGCAGGATGACTCGCTGCCCAAGCAACAGCCAGTGCTGCAGGAGAGAAACCTCTGCTCTGTGCAAATTTTGTAAAATCTTCAGCTGCTTTGTACATCCAGTCATAACCGTACCGGGTCGCATACATCATGTTAGTGACCAACCTCCCTGAATCAGGCTTCTTTCCGACTCCATATTTTCCTGTTAAAAGACCCCCTCCCAATGGGCTGTACGGGACCACTCCAAGCCCTTCGGCCTGAGCCTGTGGGAAGATTTCCACTTCCGCCTGCCGTTTAACAAGATTGTACATTGGCTGGATACAGTAAAAAGGAGCCCATCCCTTTTTCTCCGCCACTCCTAGGGCTTTTGCCACCTGCCAGGCAGCAAAATTACTCGCTCCCGGATACAGAATTTTTCCCTGAGTTACAAGGTCATCAAGAACCCTTAAAGTTTCTTCCACAGGAGTTATATCATCGAACCGGTGAATATAATAAATATCTATCCTGTCTGTTTGAAGGCGTTTTAAACTGGCTTCGACGGCATTCATTATATGGTATCGGGCAGCCCCTCTGGAATTCACGCCTTTTCCAGTGGGAAAATAGACCTTGCTTGCTAGGACCACCTCATTCCTGCATCCTTTGATAAGCCTGCCTAGTATTTTTTCCGCTTTGCCATCATTATATACATCAGCACAGTCAAAAAAATTAATCCCTTTGTCCCGGCAGAAGCGAAACATCTCTTCTGACATACCCGCATCCGCTTCTTTCCCAAAAGACATAGTCCCAAAACACAACCGGGACACCTTGATTCCGGTTCTTCCTAATAATTTGTATTCCATATGGACCTCTCTTTCAGAACCTAAGCCTGTAAACAATCCATGCTCATTATATTACCACATTGATATTTTGCTTGAAACCGGTTTACTGACTTACTTGAAATAAAAAAACACAGACGTAACTAAGAGTGGCAATGAAAAGTGAAGCGGGTCAGACCAGGCCTTAACGGCTCTTTCTAAAAATTCTTGGCCGCACCGTATAAGTGTTCCATGAGGGTAATGAACTCAGCAGGAAGAGTGTCCATGAATTCAATTCCCATACCGAAAATATTTTCCTTTTCAATATTTTCCACCCAGCGTATCTTTCCGCGTAAAAAAACCGGCTTTCTCTTTAACAGCGGAAGCCTTATTTTCAACACAGTATTTACGGGAAAATATCTAGGGCATCTTATCCTTACCCCATTCAATGAGAGATTTTCCGTGACAGCTGTAAATTTTTCCGGTTCCGGCCGCTGCCCGGAAGAGGACATCTCCAGAACTTCCACCTCGACTTCTTGTTTTTCATGTTTTCTTTTTTCCCGCCTTTTATCCTTTTCCATCATCTGTCTGTCCTTTGAGTGACATATTATAACTTTATTGATAATCTTATCTGCTTTTTCTCTGACAATTTTCCCTTAAAAAGGGCCTTGAATTATCCAACCCCTTTCTCAAATGAATAATATAAACAATATGTATACCAAAAGCAACTTTTTTTGTTGTATTAAAGTATATAAAGTATTAGAATTATTTTGGTACATATGACATAAAAAGAGGACAGCCATTCGTAAAAAAAATTATCATATCCTCTAATAAAAGTTGGCATGTAGTTTGCTGTTGCTACAGAGAAGGAGAGATTTATATGAAAAGACTGATATTAATCCTATGCATATTTCTCATCAGCACTTATATTCTTCCCGCTCAAAAATCTCTTGAAGCTCAAGAAAAAAGCATTGCGGTTCCAGTTCGGGTATTTGACGGAGATGAATTCTTAGCTGATCTCAAGATAGATGATTTTGAAATATATGAAGATGGGACAAAACAAAAAATCAAGGCTCTTTACTTAACCGAGAAAGACCAAATCACAAGGAAAGAAGGACTGACGGAAATGAATCCCGATGTATCCAGAACTTATTACCTTCTTTTTCAATTTACAGAATACAACCCTAAAATCGCAGATGCCATTAAATATTTTTTCTCAGATGTCATCAGTCAAGGTGATTCACTTGAACTCATGACTCCTATGAAAAAGTACTCTCTGTCAAATCAAGCGCTGCAGTCCATGTCCAGGGAAGAACTCTCAGAAGAAATGATAAAAATCGTAAGAAAAGACACCCAAACAGGCTCCTCCCAGTACAAAAACCTTCTCAGAGACCTTAGGAGGATTGTGAGCAGCATTTCAGGCACAAGTTCACGGACAGGTTTTGAGTTTGACCAGGATTCAAGTGTTGATGCCTTTGGCATTGAATTTTTACTCCCCAGATACAGAGAGACCCTCAATGAAATCGAACAGCTCAGGATAGTCAATCAGAGCAAGTATTTAGATTTTGCGAACCAGCTCAGAAATATAAAAGGACAGAAATTTATGTATTTGTTTTATGAGCGGGAATTCAGACCTGAAATCCATCCGAATGTCATACAGCAGCTCATATCCAATCTCCAGGACCAACCGCACGTTCTGGGGAACCTTCAGGACCTCATGGCTGTCTACAGCAGAGAATCAAAGCTAGATACGAAAACAATCAAGCGCCTATACACTGATGCAGGGATTTATTTCAACTTCATTTTCATGGACAAAAAACCGGATATTTACTCCGGAATCCAGATGCATGAACAGTCAGAAGACGTATACGAGACATTTTCAGAAACAGCCAAAGCAACCGGCGGAGCTGTTTATTCCACCCAGAATCCCTTTTTATCGTTTAAAGAAAGCTCTGATCAGGCGAAACAGTATTATCTTCTTTACTACACTCCGGAAAAAGCTCGAAACCAAGGGGAATTCAAAAACATAGAAGTCAAAGTTAAAAATAAAGATTGCAAATTATCATACAGGACAGGCTATTTTTCAAAATAACGATTACTTTTTCTTATTCCCGATTTCCTGTTTCTCTCTTTTTCTATGAAAACTCTTTTCAAAAAAAATCCGTATATACTATCATAAGAGAACTTATTCACAAGTCGAGGTTGCTGCGTCAATGCAAACGACCATAAGGTATGCGGCCATCTCCTTGTGATGTTAAATGATATATATAATTATAAATCAAAAAAATGAAAGAAGAGAGGTGTCAATGAAACAAAAAATAATGCAGATTTTTCTAGGAATAGTATGTCTTGCTCTATTCAGCTTCGCATCCACAATTGACTTTACATTTGACCGGTACCACAGTCCGGATGAGCTCAATAAGATCCTTAAAGATGCTGCAGAAAGCTTCCCGAAAATAACAAAACTCCACAAAATCGCCGTTACTCGCTCTCAAAAAGAAGTCTCTATATTAGAGATCGGAAATGAAACCGATACGGCAAAAAAAGAACTTCCTGCGGTATTTGTGGCCGCTAATATGGAAGGGACAACACCAATCGCAAGCGAAGCTGCTCTTTATTTAGTCAAGTCTCTTTTGGAAGATGATTCGCTCATTAAGGATAAGACCTGGTATGTGCTTGCATGCGGGAATCCTGAGGCAGCGGCACATTATTTTAATAAACCTCTGCGGCAAGACCCCAGAAATTCCAATCCTTATAACGATGACATGGACGATCAGGTCGACGAAGACGGAGCGGACGACCTTGATGGAAACGGAATCATAACCATGATGAGGGTGAAGAGCCCTGAAGGGTCCTGGATCCCTGTTCCGGGAGAGCCCAGGCTCATGAGAAGAGCTGATCCCAGTAAAGGCGAACAGGGCCTTTATAAACTATACTCTGAAGGTCTGGATAATGATGGAGACGGAGAATACAACGAAGACGGGCAGGGAGGTGTAAACATCGGTATTAATTTCCCTCATCTCTTTGAACACCACACAACAACCGGAGGACTCTGGCCCGGAAGTGAAGAGGAAAGCTACTATCTCATAAAATTCATTATGGAGCACAGAGAGATCGGGCTGACGTTCTGTTTCGGGCAGACTAACTTCTGTCTAAATCCGCCGGCAGGGGGAAGAAGAGGCTCTGTGGATCTGAATAACATCAAAATACCTGAAAGATATGGAAAAATGATGGGATTGGATACAGAGAAGACCTACACCATGAAAGAAATCATTGAACTTCTCAAGCCTTTTGTGCCCGAAGGCATGGAGATCACAGAATCAATGGTCGCTCAATTTCTTGGCCTTGGTGCTGTGGTCAACCCCTTACCTGAAGACCTGAAATACTATAAAGAACTTTCCGAACAATACAAGGAATTTCTTAAAAAAACCGGCCTGGATACAGAGCGTCTGGAACCTCAAAAAGCCAAAGACGGCTCTTTTGAACTCTGGGCTTACTATCATCTGGGCCTCCCATCGTTCACTATGGATTTCTGGACATTACCCAAAGTGAAAGAAGAAAAAGAAGAACAGGAGATCACTCCTGAAAAACTGGAAAAAATGTCGGACGATGAATTCATAGCACTGGGCGAAGAGAAAATAAATCAGTTTCTCAAATCAGCAGGAGCTCCAGAAAATTTCAAAGCAAAGAATGTCATAGATGCTGTCAAAAGCGGAGCTATGAGTACAAAAAGAATGGCAGAGATGCTTAAAAAGATGCCAAAACCTGAGAACAGCGAGCAGGGAGGCTCTGAAGAAGAAAAAGCTCTCCTTGCTTTCAGCGACAAAGAGCTGGAAGGGAAAGGCTTTGTAAACTGGGAAACATACGATCATCCCACTTTGGGAAAAGTGGAGATAGGAGGAGAGGTCCCATTTGTCAAAAACACTCCTCCGGCAGATAGGGTCGAGACTCTGCTCAAAGGTCAAATCCCCTGGGTCTTTGAGATTGCAGATAAAATGGCGCGGATAAAAATTGCAAAAACAGACGCGGAGGAAATTGGAAACAATATCTACAGGATAAAAGTCTGGGTGGAAAATTCAGGTTATCTGCCTTATCCCACAGCAATGGGGGAAAGAAACACAAGGATCCTTCCTGTTATTGTAACGGTTGAAGGCGATATCGAGATACTGGAAGGTAAAAAAAGAAGCCTTATAAAGTCATTCGGGCAACAAAAAAGCCAGGAAGTGAGCTGGCTTGTCTATTTAAAAAAGCCGGGAGAAATCAAAATCCAGGCCGTCACAAATATTGCCTGGAAGGACTCCAAGGTCATAACTTTAGGAGGCAACAGATGAAAAAAATAGTTTGCTCTTCACTTATATTACTGCTCTCTCTGGCAGCATCCGTAAATGCGGGTGCCGCTGATCAAAAAATCGCAGTTCCTCTTACCTTTGATGCTTATTATTCCTATGAAGATGTCGTGAATGCTGTTAAAGCCTTAAACAAAGCTTTTCCAAAATTAACCAAGCTCGACCTGGTAGGAAAAAGCGAAGAAAATCGGGCCATATACTGTTTGACTGTGAATAATCCTGCGACAGGAAATGAACTGGACAAACCCGGCGTATATGTGGATGGGAACATACACGGCAACGAAATCCAGGCTACAGAAGTATGCCTGTATTTTCTCAATTATATTCTCACCAAATACGGCGAGAATGAACGTGTGACTGAACTGGTAGATAAAAATTGTTTCTATGTCATTCCCACTGTAAACGTAGACGGAAGATACCACTTTTTCAACGATGCCAACACCTCAAGCAGCAATAGAGGGCTCAGAAGGCCTAAAGATGATGATCGGGATGGACTGGTGGACGAAGACTTTCCCGATGACCTTGACGGAGACGGAAACATATGCATGATGCGGAAAAAGGACCCGCTGGGCGCCTACAAAACAGACCCTGAAGATCCCCGCTTAATGGTACGGATAAAACCTGGAGAAAAAGGAGAATGGACTTTACTGGGACAGGAGGGAATCGATAATGACGGAGACGGTCAAATCAATGAAGACTCCGAAGGTTATGTTGACCCTAACAGAAACTGGGGGTTTGACTGGATGCCCGAATACGTACAGTCAGGAGCCGGAGATTATCCTTTCTCCGGTGAAGGTATCAAAGCTATTGCTTCTTTCGTCCGAAAACGGCCCAATATCTGTGTGGCCTGGGCTTTTCATAATTCAGGCGGAATGTATTTGAGGGGTCCCAGCGTCAAAAAGCTCACTTATCCCCCGCAGGACATTCAGACCTATGATTATCTGGGAGAACAGGCGGAGCGGATTACTCCGGGCTACCATTACCTAGTGAGCTGGAAAGACCTTTACACAACATACGGAGACTTTATCGAATGGATGGTCTGCTGCAACGGTGCCTACGGATTTGTAGGGGAACTTTTTCAGTCCTCAACCGAAACATTTAAAACCAGAAAAGAGGAGGAAAAAGTCAAGCCTGAAACAGAAGCAGAAGAAAATTTCTTTCAAGAGTCGAATGAGGTTGAAAGAGAAAGATTAAAATTCAGTGATCATCTGGCACAGGGAGAACTTTACAAATCCTGGACTGCTTACAACCACCCTACATATGGAGACATCGAAATAGGAGGATGGGTCAAGCTGTCTTCACGCCTGCCTGCTCCTTTCATGCTCAAAGACCTTGTCCACAGAAACGCTATGGCTGTCCTTTTTTCTGCACAGAACACACCTGAAGTGAACATGGATATTTTTGAGGTCAAAAAACTGGAGAACGATCTCTACAGATTAAGAGTCAGGCTTACAAACGCAAAGGCCATCCCCACAATGAGTTACTACGCGCAGCAGCACAAGCTCTACCCGAAAGACTTTCTCCTTATCTCCGGAAACAATATCAAAGTCCTGGCCGGTGGAAAACTCCAGAATAAATACACAGACACAGCCTCATACAAAGAACACAAACCTGAACTCCAATTACTGTTTGTTCCCGGATTCGGAAGCGTTGAGTATCAATTTTTAGTCTCGGGAAAAGGAAGCGTTGAGATAAAATACGATTCCAGACACGGCGGAAAAGTCACCAAGACCCTCCAGCTCAAATAAGTGGGGACGTCCCATTAGGTACCACCCTATAGAATCCCGCTTATGTACGCGGCTTACTATCAGAATGCGATCTTCCCTTGTCCTGCCTCGTTGGAAACCACTCATATAGGGACTTACATATGCAGGATTGCGGTGGCGTATTAAATGGAAATAGTTCAGAGGGAGATAATCTGGAATATTTATTAATATCCACCGGATTCAGTAATATAGGGTGGTACCTAATGGAGCGTCCCCAATACCATTTTATCCAATGATGGGCTTGATGACTTTGGCCTGGATCTTCTCCATCTCTTTTTTAAGCCGGACGAACGTCTTCTCATCTTCATACATGCCAATAACCGCACCTCCTGAACCCGCAAATTTTGCAGCCGCCCCGCAGCGCCGGGCTGTGTCGATCATCTCCATATTGGGTCTGCTTATTTTCATTATCCGGCTTCTTAAATCAAAATTCTCATTCATAAGAATTTTCACATGTTCATAATCTCTTTTTTTCAGAGCTTCTTTTCCGATTTCAGCTTTCTCCGCAATCCTTTCCAGTGTTTCTCTAACAAACCGATCGCCTCTTTCATAACCCAATCTAATGTCATTTAAAACCTTTCCTGAAACCTTCCCCAAACTTGGTTTGTATGCAAGATAAAGGGAAGGCAAAAGCGATGGATCCAATTCCTCATAAAGCCCGTGCCCTTGTGACTGGAGGATTTCCTTATTAAGGTCCATATATACACATCCCTCAAATACCTGAACAACCCGGTCCATAAATCCAGCATTTATCCCCAACTCCTCGCGCTCAGCTTCAAGAATGAGAGAAGGAAGAATATTTAAAGGGATTTTGACGTTATAGAAACGCATCAGAGCCCTGAGCGCGGCTGTTATGATAGCACTGGAGCCGCCCAGCCCCAGCTGGCGGGGGATATCCGACTGGTAACTGACCGTGAAATTTTTGCTTTCTACAGCAATTTTGTTTCCAGTGCAGTAGTCATAAAATTTCTTTATGGCTGCCTTGATAAGACGCACCCCTCCATAGTATCCATACGTGTTTAGTTCCTTAACCAAAGCAGACAGGCTGGTGTAAACGGAGCGGTCCAAACCGCCGGATCTTATCTCAAGTGTCCGGCTTTTTCTGACCTCTGCTTCAGCGTAGAAATTCTTCACACATACGGCAATGGTCTTGCCAAAATAACCATCCGATGGATTCCCTAAAAAACCGGCCCTGGCATACGCCTTGCCTTTACAGGATGTTTCCATGAAGCGGAATCACCAAATCAAAACCGTACGATAAATCCAATATTCAGATTGGCATCAATATGAGTGCCCCCCTGGATATAAGACATTTTATCATCGAAAACCGTAGTCCCCATGGTTTCCAAGCTGAACATCTGCTCAAAATCAGGGTCACAGACAAAAATCCTGGCATCCAGTTTGAGTCCGATATTCGGCGTAAAAAGAGCTTTCACGCCAAGTCCCCCGTTGAAGGTAAGCGCAAAAACATCATTATAATACAAATGTATTTTTTCTTCTATCGAACCATACTCTGTTTCTATTTGAGGACCGTTTTGCTGGATCTTAAATTGAGTGATGCCTAAACCAAACGTGGCATAAGGAGTTATTTTGCCGGCATTTGGAAAATTAAAAACAATATTGCCGTAATAGCGGATGATATTTCCCCCTGACTTGTTTGCTGTTTGTATCCAATCACCGTATCCTATAGATTCCATCTTATCCTGCAGGTTGTCCACTATGTTACCGATAAAGGCTGTTTCTGCTGTTATATACTCAATACTGGCCTCAAAACCCGTTGAAGGTGTCATATCGTAAGCGACTCTTGCGCCAAATCCCAACCCATCCTCCTGCTCTAAAACAGTTGAGAAAAAAGCAAGCCATTCGGAATACCAGTTTTCCACAACTGATTCCACACTACTATTGAAGTCTCCCTCCTTGGGATATGAAATATTCAAGTTATAAAGCCCGAAAACCGTAAATTCCACCTGGGAAAAACCCGGCCCGGCCAAGATGACTATGCCCAAAATCACAACCAGTGCTTTTTTCAAATTCAGTTCCATGGGTCACCTCCTGCTAAAATATATCACCAAGTAAAATAAATTTCTGTTAAATTAGGCTAAAAATCCTATAAAAATAACTAACCTGAACAAGGCAGGTGAATTAGAACCGGGCAAAAAACCCCACATTCAGATTGGCATCTATGTGAGCGCCGCTCTGGACAAGGGAGTCAACATCGTCAAATACGATATAACCAAAAACCTCATTGTAAAATTTCTGCTGGAATTCAGGGCTGCAGTAGAACACCCTTGCGTCAATTCGTAAACCAATGTTAGGGGTAAAAAGCGCTTTGATCCCTAATCCTCCATTAAAAGTGAGAGCCGAAGTATCTGTATAATAAATATGCGCCCGCTGCATGGTTAAAGGATCGTCTAAATCAATTTCAGGGCCTACTCCTTCCGCAATTTTGAACTGGGTAATGCCTATCCCTGCGGTAATATAGGGAGTCATATTCCCGGGAGAAGGAATATTAAACACGATGTTGCCGTAATACCTCATTATGTTTCCCCCGGATTCATTGGCTACTTTAACATCATCACCGTATCCTATGGACTCCATTTTATCCACAAGGTCATCAACGATGCCTTCAGTAAACGATGTCTCGGCCATTATGTACTCAAGGCTTCCTTCAATTCCAATGGCAGGAGTGATATTGAAAGCGATCCTTCCTCCGAATCCCATACCTCCCTTCTGTTCCAAAACAGCGTCAAAAAACGCCTGCCACTCTGGATAATACCAGCTTATTTCTGATTCGACATCAGAATCAAGCTCAGCACTTCCCGGATAAGAAAGATTCAGGTTATAAAGCCCGAAAGCTGTAAACTCCACCTGGGAAAAACCAAAGGAAGCAAGAAACGCCGTCGCCATTACTAAAACCAAAGCTTTTTTTATTTTCTTCCGCACTATTTTCCTCCTATATACTTTAAGAAATTACCTTTTTATAAACTAAATGAAAAAACTAGTCAATAAAAATAAAATTCCCGGTCTTTAAAGGACTCTTCTTTTCTATTGACTCCAGCGGGCGGCTTTGGTATAAATAACCACCTGGATTTGAGAACGTGAATGCCTTTAATTTTTTAATGGAGAAGTGAGATGGACCTATTTGACAAATGCGATACGGACGGAGGTTATTTTGGAATATTCCGCGCTCAGGACGATTTCTTCTTCTCCCGCCCTATCTTAGACCCCATCCCTGGAACAAGAACCATTTTTAACGGGAACAAATGTATCCAGTGGTCTATCAACAACTACCTGGGCCTTGCTGAGAACAAAGAAATCAAGGCCTATTCTGAAAAAATAGTGAAGAAATACCCTTTAAGTGCTCCTATGGGTTCCAGAATGATGACCGGCAACACAAAATTCCACAAGGAACTTGAAGAGCAGCTGGCTGATTTTACTGAAAAAGAATCGGCTATTCTTTTCAATTATGGATATCTCGGGGTTTTAGGAACCATCTCCTCTTTAGTGGGCCGAAAAGACACCATTGTCATTGACAAGCTTTCCCACGCTTCCATGCTGGATGCGACCTTTTTATCTCCGGGGCAATTCCGTGCATACAAGCACAATGATATGAACAGCCTGGAAAGCCACTTGAAAAGGATAAACAAAGACAGAAAAGGCGGTGTCTTGATCGTGACAGAAGGCGTTTTTGGAATGCGGGGCGACCTGGCTGACCTGCCGAACATTTGCCAGCTCAAAGAAAAATACGACGCACGGCTGTTTATCGATGATGCGCATGGATTCGGGGTCATGAATGAAACCGGCCAGGGAACAGCTTCTTATTTCGGTCTGCAGGATAAAATTGATATTTATTTCGGCACTTTTGCCAAAGCATTTGCAGCCATAGGCGGAGTATCAGCCGCTCCAAAAAAAGTAGTAGACTGGATAAGATATAATGCGAGAACTCAGGTCTTTGCCAAAAGCCTCCCCATGATCTATGTGGAAGTGCTTAAAAAAATTCTCGACATAGTAAAGAACGGAGCTTCTCTGCGGAAAAAGATGTTTGAAAATGCGGAAAAACTGAAATCAGGACTTGAAAATCTTGGTTATAATGTGGGCAAAGGACGGTCTCCCATCACTGCTGTATACGTCCCGGCAGGAGATATGAAAGTGGGGATGCAGATCATAATGAAATTAAGGGAACTCGGAATATTCATAACCGGAGTCATGTATCCCGTAGTCCCCAAGGGAATCATCATGTTCAGACTGATACCGACCGCATCTCATACTGATAAAGAGATAAACGAGACCATCAAAGCTTTTGCCACTGTCCGCGATAACCTCAATCTTAATCTGGACTCCATAAAAGAAGCTGCCTTATAAATTAGCCGGACCGATTATAAAAAAGGCCTTTTTATATACTTATTCAGGGACAAGTGAGTGTCTGATTTTTTTGAACAAATCTCAGTGTATCAGGAAGCTGTTTTTTCCATTGTTCTTTCCTTTTTATCCTATGCCTTTTTTCTTTTAGCTTTAAACTCACATCAAATCAGAAAAAGGCTTGAAAGAAAATTCGGGAAAGAAAAATCAAAAATATACAGAACATTGCTGCAGAGGGGAACAGGAATTTTGCTCTATGGGATCATTCCGGCTTTTCTGGTTTCTTTGGTCTTTTCAAAAAAGTTCTCTGCCTATGGATTGGCTTTTAAAAATTTCACGGAATCCCTTTTATGGACACTGGCTCTATCTCTGGTGATAATCCCGATAAACTTTAAGACAGCGAAAAATCCCTCCTATCACAAAAAATATCCTGAGATCCAAACCGCTGAATGGGATTCTGGCCTTCTTTTTATCAGCGCTTTTTCATGGATCCTTTACCTTTTTGCCTACGAACTGCTGTTCAGGGGGATCTTATTCTTTTCATGTTTGAGGTCTTTTGGCCTCTGGCCTGCCGTTTTGATAAATATTGTCATCTACACTGCCTTTCACTTACATAAAGGATGGAAAGAGATGGTTGGCTCTGTGTTTTTAGGCTCTATCTTCTGCCTTCTGACCCATAAAACAGGGACTCTATGGACTTCCTTTTTCAGCCATGCCATTCTTGCTCTCTCAAATGAGTGGCTCTCTATCTCTTTCAATCCGCAGATGAAAATCAAACGCAGAGGGAAGACAAAATGAAGATTTTCGTTACAGGAGCCACAGGGTTCATAGGCAGCGCATTGGTAAGAACGCTTGCAGATTCGGGCCATACAGTCCATGCGCTTTTCCGCTCGAGGTCTAAAACCCCGGCCATAAAACATGCACATGTTCGCCTGTTCAAAGGAAATCTTCTTGACCAAAAAAGCATTGAAAGAGCTATGAGCGGGTGTCAATGGGTTTTTCACACAGCTGCCATGACAAAAATATGGTCAAAAAAACCAAATAGATATCATGATATCAATGTCACTGGAACAAAAAATGTTCTGGAAGCAGCTCTCCACTTAGGCGTAAAAAAGGCGGTCATAACTTCAACGGCTGGCGTGTTTGGCCCTTCTTTAGACGGCTGTGTGGATGAGAACACCGTAAAAAAAACAGAATGTTTCACTGAATATGAAAGAACAAAAACACAAGCCGATTCTTTGGCTCTCAGCTATATTGAAAAAGGCCTTCACATCGTTATGGTATGCCCCACAAGAGTGTATGGTCCGGGCCTTATCAAAGAAAGCAACAGCACGACAAGAATGATACAACTTTATATCAAAGGCAGATGGCGCATCATTCCGGGGAGCGGAAAGAACATAGGAAATTATGTGTATATAGATGATGTCGTTAAAGGACATATATTGGCTATAGAAAAAGGGCTTCCGGGAGAAAAATATATCCTGGGAGGTGAAAACGTTTCCTACAGCGGATTCTTCAAAACTCTAAAAAAAGTATCTCAAAAAGAACATGCTCTGTTTAGGCTGCCTATCTTTATAATGATTTTCCTTTCCTCCTTCATGAAATTCCTGGCTAAGTGGTTCGATATTTATCCGCTCATAACTCCGGAAATGGTAAAAAAGCTGACCTGCGACTGGGTCGTATCAAGCGATAAAGCTGCGCGTGAACTGGGATACAGCCCCCTCTCTCTAGAGACAGGCATAAAAAAGACTGTCGCATGGCTGAACACTCTGGACAGCAAAAATTCTTAACCTATTTCTTCTTCTTTTTATCCGGATACGGCGGAATATCAGGAAGCTCGACTCCGTCTTTTTTCAGCTCTTCCAGAATAACTTCAATAGCTTTGTCGAGCTGCTGGTCTATTCCGGCATACTCCTTGACCGGATCATTATCAACATAAATATCAGGCTCCACTCCCCTGCCCTCAACAATCCATTCTCCTTTAAGATTATAAATGGCAAACTCAGGTTTTGTCAGGCTGCCTCCGTCAAGAAGCGGAAGCGAGCCCCTGATGCCCACGACTCCGCCCCAGGTCCTTTTTCCTATCAATTTTCCAAGACCGTATTTTTTAAACCGGTAAGGGAAAATATCCCCATCAGAAGCTGAGAACTCGTCCATAAGACACACCTTAGGCCCCAGCATCACAGCATCCGGGTCAGGACTCGGAATCGTGTTCCTGGACATGGATACCATGGCTATCTCCCGCCTCAACCGCTCTATAAGCATGGGCGAGACATTCCCGCCTCCATTGCTCCGCACATCAATAATAAGAGCTTTTTTGCGGAGCTGAGGATAGAAATGCTTGACAAATTCGTTCAAACCTTGAGGGCCCATATCCGGAACATGTATGTATCCGACTTTTCCTGCAGTTGCTTTGTTTACCTTTTCCGTATTGCTCTGCACCCAGTTATAATAATAGAGGGAATGTTCATCTCTTATGGGAACCACCACGACTTCCCGGCTCTCTTTCTCAACTGGCTTGTCATTCACTTTAAGGGTCACCTGTTTTCCGGCTGTGTTCACGAGCGCCTCGTACAGATTATCCATCTTGATGGTGGACTTTCCGTCAATGCTCAATATGTAGGAGCCTTCTTTCACATCCACTCCTATTTCAGTAAGCGGAGAGCGAACCGAATCTCGCCAGTTTTCTCCCTCTAAGATCTTTGTCACTTTGAAATAGCCGCTTTTCGTATCTTTCTCAAACTGAGCACCCAGCATGCCCATATTAAGTCTCTTGGGATGAGGAAAGTCCCCTCCTCCCACATACGTATGCCCGACATTCAGTTCTCCTACCATCTCTCCAAGGATATATGTCAAATCAGCTCTGTGGCTTACAGCATCTGCCAGAGGTTCATACCGCTCTCTCACAGCTTCCCAGTCCACTCCGTGCATATTGGGAGCATAGAAAAAATATTTCATCTGTCGCCAGCACTCATTGAAGATCTGATGCCACTCTTTTTTGTAATCCACTTTTGTTTCCATACCGGAAAGGTCAAGCCTCTCTTTGATATCCAACTTAGCTTTTGGCAGATCCACAATGGCATAGCTTCTGTTCTGCGAAACCAGTATCTTTTTTTTGTCATGAGAGATCTCATAACCGTTTATCTGCCCGAGAACGGTTTCTTTCCTTTTATTTAGGTCAAAGAGAGCCAGGGAGGCTCTGCGGTCCATTCCGCTTCTTTTCATATAATAAATACTGTCCCCTACCGAAGTTATGCTCATATAATCACCCACGCTGACTGGAAGAGATATGATCCTGTCTTTGAGACCCTCGGTATCCACCTTGAGTGCGGGCTTTTCACCGGAATCCTCTTTTTTTTCTCCCTTCTTTTCTTCTTTCTTTTCTACCTTCTCAATGGAGACCTCATCGCTTTTCGGCTTAAACGGAGATTCCGCGTCTTCGGCCAAAGTGACCAGGTATATCCTGGACATAGAAAGATAGGCATGGTTCCACTCTGTCCGGCTGTAAATGGGGTTGAAATCCCTGTCTGAAACAAAATACAGATACCTGCCTTTTGAATCAAAACAAGGGGAATAGGATGAATACCACCCGTCCGTGACCTCATAGGATTCTTTTTTCTCCAGACTGTATAAATATATTTTTGTCATGGATTCTGCTTCAGGTCTGGAATATGCGATCCATTGGCTGTCCGGAGACCATACATAATCCCCGAATTCCCAGATTTTTGCTTTATCCACCTCGACAATTTCTTTGGAGTCAATATCGACATAATTAAGCCGGAGCCGTTTATCACTCCACATTATTTTCTTTGAGTCCGGTGACCAGTAAATCTGATACTTGTATGTATCCGCACCTGTTGTTATCTGCCTTGGTTCACCTGCACCGTCCTGGGCTAGGATATAGATCTCATCTTCCCCGCTCTGGTCAGAGATAAACGCTATCCATTTTCCATCAGGCGACCACTTTGAATTCCTCTCATGAATACCGGGGGTTTCCGTAAGATTCCTTGTGTTTCCGTACTTCTGGGGAACAGTAAACACTTCTCCCCGGGCACCAAAAAGCGCCCTTTTCCCGTCAGGAGAGATCTCATAGTTTGTCACCATTTCCGAGACATTGACCAGTTTCTCCCTGCTCAAAGGCCTGTCATCCGCGATAAACACAGTCAGCTTTCTGGTCTCTTCTTTCTCCAGGTCATAACAGTAGATATACCCGCCGTTTTCAAACACAATGGACGCCGGGCCCAAGGAGGGAAACTTGATATCAAAATCCGCAAAATCCGTAAGACGGCGTGTGTCCTGTGTTTCAAGGTCATACACATAAAGATTCATGCGTGTGTTTTCACCTCTGTCAGAAAGAAAATAAATCTTCTGCCCGCTCCACATGGGAATGATATCCTGAGCAGGATTTTTTGTTACATTGGTCACCTTCTTCTCTTCAAGGTCATATATCCAGATATCATCAGCCATTCCCCCTCTGTATCTCTTCCATGTTCTGAACTCGCGGAATATCCGGTTGTAAGCAAATTTCTTGTCATCAGGAGAAAACGAGCAGAAACCGCCTCTGGGGACAGGAAGCTGCTCGGGAAGACCGCCTTCGAGGGAAGCTAGATAGAGCTGTCCGTTAAAAGAATTCCATTCCCTTGTTCTGGACCGGAACACAATACTTGTGTTGTCATGCTTCCAGCCCATAACAATATTGTTCGGGCCCATCCGGTCTGAAATATCATCCCTTCCCAGAGTCGGAGTAAAGGTCATCCTTTTCGGTATCCCGCCTTGACTCGGGATCACATAGACCTCTCTGTTTCCGTCATATTCGCCTGTGAAGGCGATATATTTCCCGTCATGAGAAAAACGCGGGAAGGCTTCATACCCTTCATGGTTGGTGAGTTTTCGTGCATACCCTCCTTCAGAAGACACTGAATAAAGGTCTCCGGCGTAAGAAAACACCACCTGATCTCCGTGTATGGCCGGAAATCGAAGCACCCGTGCTTCCTCTTCGGCAAATACCGCTGTTGATAAAATAAAAACAAAAAGAACACCGAGAATGAATAGTTTGTTTCTCATCTTCCCTCCTAATAGAACGTTAAATTCATACTCTTTTTTGTGCTTCTTAAAAAAATAAATATATCACATAATAAACTAAAAATGTACATAAATTTGAGTGTATGGCTGAAGCGACATTGAAGATCTAGCCTTCGAATGAGGCTTTTAGAGGGTATCCGGCGAAGCTAGACGTTTTGTTTATCTCAGTAATCCCAAGAAAAATCTTCTCCCCCCGGAGCGTTTTTTATGATATATTCCTTAAATAATGTCAAAAGCTCGATCCTGTCAGGACCCCAGCAGTGAGGCATCCGGTCTCCATAGCGGACCACTCCGTTATAATAAGGGTCTTTCGTGCTTTCTAAAAACTTTTCCAAAAGAACAACCGCATTATTAAGGTAGTACGTGTCCATATCTCCCACATAGATATGGATCTTCCCTTCCAAAGCATGACCGATATGTTCCCAGTTTTTTTCCAGATAATACCTAAGGTCATAATGCTCCCTCCAGTATTCGGCCGTATCCTTATTTATACCCCCGGTTTTTTTATCAAAAAGCGGTCTCACGTACCCGTCATCTCCAAGGGGCCCGAAAACTGCCTGGAATATATCGATCTGCTCCCCGGAGCGGCATTTGGTTCCCATTGCAAGCTCCATATGATTCCTCTGCTGCGAAGTAAGCCTCACAATGCCGTCAGGAGACCTGTCGCTCGATGTGGGAACTTTGATCCAGCCGCTTTTTTTATAATAAGCGTTCTCATCCTTGTATATGTTTATGCACTGAAAGTATCGGAAATCAACAGGATCCGGACAAAGGGACCATGTCCCTCCGAAGAACTCCGGATGGAAGATCTGAAGGGCTAATGAAATCCATCCTCCAGTCGAACCCCCGGACAGCAATCTGGCATAGGGTTTCTGAATGATGCGGAATTCCCGCTCCACCATGGGAATGAGCTCTTCCAAAATCGCATCTCCATAAGGCCCGGTGTTCGGAGAATTCACCCCGTAGGAATCATCGTAATAGGGACAGGGATGCTGAAATGTAACCAGCAGCATCCGTGGGCATTCATCTGAGATCCAGAATTTATAAAAATCATGCCCCCATTGCGCCCACCGGTTTTCTGAATCAGGTTCAGCAGCCTGAAATCCATTTGGGGGACCGAGAGAAAAATGCCCCTGGATGTAATTCACAGGGTAAAAAATATCAGGGTGTTCTTCATATCCTTTGGGAAGAAGCACGGTTGCCCCTAAATATATGGGCTGACCCCAGAATTCCGTAAGCATTTTGCTTTGAAATCTAATCCTTTTGACCCAATCGGTATCGGGTGGGATCTCCACAGGAGGGATTTTACGGTCACAGCACAACCTGACCAAGCCGGGTTCTGAGGGAGAAATCTTGATTTTCTTTACCTCACTGTAGAGATTCCCCGGGGACCTGTACCATCTCTGTCCTTCCCACTGGTCATTATGCAGCCACAAAACATGACCGTCAGACCGTTCAAACCGCGTGTATATATTGACAAATCCCTGAACATAATATTCCCCAGGAGGGATCTCGCCAAGGCTCTCCAATGGATAACCATAGTCTTTCCCGTCGATGATAACAGATGAATCCGGCTGTAAATTATGGACATCTTTTCCAAAAAACGGAATCCCGTTCGGGCCGATCTGGAACCGGGGCTCAACGTTCTCGTTCTCTGAAATCATCACATACACTCTTCCGGTAATGGAATCCGCATGGATCGATCCAGGAAAAGATATCCCAAACTGCAATCCCTTCTCTCTTTTCGCAACACACCCTGAAACAACGACCAGCAGCCAAAAAAGGCAAAGGGCATAAAAAGTAAGGCGCTTTGTTTTTCCAGACATAAGATTTTCCTCCGTTAACAAAAATGCGAACTGTCAATCTTTCCCATCAAAAACATGGGGATGTCAACTCTGTACCTCATAGACGCTCGGAATATTTTTAAAGAAATATCTTTATTGAATGTCCATGAGACCAAATCCACGGACCGAAAATAGGGGGGAAAACGAGAACAGAATAACGGTCTCATGGGATAATAATTTCTTGTCCACTCGATCGCTCCTACACAACCAGAATCCTTTATGCGAGTAAAAAAATACTTTAAAAAAGCAGGCCGATAAAAGTTTGGAAAGGACTCGATTCCATATTCATCCCTCCAGGAAGAGTTAGCCATTTTTTCGAGGCCCATTAAATCATCACGAAAAGGTTCTATAGAGATATCTGACAGCATTTTTCTTTAGATTTTGAATTCTATATTGTAATAATAAAATAATCAAGAAGTTCCAGAAAACTAAAAAAGCTTATTTCTCAAAATATTTGTCATATGGTAAACTGCTCTGTTTCAAAGGAGTTTCTTATGAAAAGGTTCATCTCATTTATAAGCATTGGTCTTTTGTTTTTGGTTATCAGTTCTCAGGCTCAGGTCAAGCCTGACGGAGAAAAAGCATGGAAGCACGTGGAATATCTTTCCTCAGATGACTTCAAAGGACGCAAGGCAGGCACTCCGGAGTATCTTAAGGCAGCCCATTATGTTGCAGCCAAAATGAAAGAGTACGGTCTTGAACCGGGCGGAAAGAAAGGCTCGTATTTCCAGCAGGTAGAATTTAAGGACTGGCGGCATTTTGAACCTCCTGTCCGGCTTGAGATTGTATCCCCGCAGCACTTACTCTTTTCCCCGGGCCGCTCCGCCCATTTCTTTCCGAACAGCGGTACCGGGTCGGGGATCCTTAAGGCCCAGCTGGCTTTTGCCGGATACGGACTGGTGTCACACAAAAACAAGTGGGACGACTATGGAAACATGGACGTCAGCGGCAAAATCGTACTTATCATTCCAGGCGCTCCTGAATTTCTCAAGGGAACATCCAGGAAAGAAAAATCTCTGGACAGTAAAATCAAAACAGCTGTAAAAAAAGGGGCTTCAGGCGTACTCATAATGAATATAGGAGAAAGCCTGAGAGGATGGGGCATCCCGGAAGGAGCTGATAAGGGCACCTGTCCGGAAAATTTCCTGGTAATGACAGCAAACAGCAGCCTTCTGGATAAGATATTTTATATGAAAAATCTGAGCTGGCGCAGCATAGTGAGTGAAATGATCCGAGGGAAAAGGCCTCATCCATTCCTGCTGGACCTGACAGTAGAGATGGAAATCCACTATATCCATGAGGACCGCACAGCTCCCAATGTGCTGGGCCTTATACCTGGGAAACATCCTGAACTAAAAAATGAGTATATAATAATCGGAGGGCATCTCGACCATCTGGGAGTGGGGCTTGACGGTTCTATCTACAACGGTGCTGATGACAACGCATCCTCCGTAGGGGTTTTACTGGAAATCGCGCGTGTGATTCAAGCCAATGATTTTCGCCCTGACAGAAGCGTTATACTGGCAGCCTGGGCCGGAGAAGAGCTTGGCCTGATCGGTTCCAGATATTATACAGAGCACCCCATTTATCCGCTCGAAAAAACAGCTGTCTATATGAATATGGATATGGTAGGCACAGGAGACCTTGACCTCTATGTAGGAGGCATGTGGGAATTCTCGGAATTTTTTGCTCTCCTCAAGAAAAACATGAAGGAAAAGTTCAAAAAGAGATTAAAGTACCGCGTAGAATACAGGGGCTCTGACCACAGCGCTTTCCTCCCCAAGGGTGTCACCTGTTTGAGTTTAAGGTCAGGAAATGTTCTCACAAGAGAACTTGATGATGAGCATCCCGAGTATCACAGGCCCGGGGACAGACCTGAAATCATCAAACCCGAACTCCTGCAGCAGGCGGCCGAATATCACTATGACAATATTGTGTGCCTCTCCAATTTAAAGGAAGATCTCCTTGATCCAAAATTCCACATGAATTTCCTTCATAAAGACGCCGAACTTGTGGATATGCATTGCGACACCATAGGCAGAATGCTCAATGGGGAAGATCTGAGCGAGGACCTTCCCAAAGGGCACGTAGACATTCCAAAGCTCAAACAGGGAGCTGTAGACCTTCAGGTCTTTGCTTGTTTTGTGCCCCCCCCGGAAAACAAAGCGCAAAAACACGGGGCTGCCAAAAAGGCCTTTGACCAGATAGATGCGGTCCACCAGCTTATAAATGAAAATCCTGAGGACCTGGTCCTTGTCACTTCACCCAATGATATGCGAAAACTCCGGGGAAACCGCAAAACAGGGATACTGATCGGGATCGAAGGAGGATACGCCATTGAAAATGACCTTAGAATTCTCCGTTCTTTCTTCAGAAGCGGCGTGAGGCTCATGACCCTCACCCATCGGCTCGGCACAGACTGGGCTGACGCATCAGGCGACCCCAAGCCCGCACACGGCGGATTGACCGAATTCGGTGAAAAAGTGATCAAGGAAATGAACCGGTTGGGAATGGTCATTGACGTATCCCATGTCCATGATGAGACTTTCTGGGATGTGATGGATATCTCAGAAGCCCCTGTTGTGGCCTCCCATTCCTGCTGCCGGGCTCTATCAGACCATCGCCGGAACCTTTCTGATAAAATGCTCAAAGCTCTAGCTAAAAACGGGGGCGCCATTGGAATCAATTTTTTTCCCCGCTTTTTAATGGCTGAAAATTTCAAGAAGATGGAGGAACTGAAGGCAGAACTTATAAAAAAATATGACCTGCCTGAAAAGCTCGCAGGCTTTTTAAAAGTCGAACCCGAAAGAGCATCCGCATTCAGAAAAGAATACACGGAAAAATTAGAAAGGCTGAAACAGGAGCTGCCTGAAATCAGCGTAAAGACAGTAGCGGATCATATAGAACATGTGATCAAAGTCACGGGAAGCACAGACCATGTGGGCCTCGGCTCTGATTTTGACGGTATAAGCAGCACTCCCGCTGGCCTTTCACATGCAGGAGAACTCGTGCACATCACAGAAGAGCTTGTCAAAAGGGGATATAATGACCAGGATATAAAAAAAATACTGGGAGGGAATTTTCTCAGAGTGTTCAGGGAAGTCACATCAAAATCTTCTGTTCATTAAAACCGGAGGCCTTTACCCACTGGACGGTCTGTATCAATCCCTCTCTCAAATCCACAAGAGGCCTGTATCCGATCATCTTTTCCGCCTTTGATATATCTGCAAGGGAATGCTTGATATCTCCCTTCCTGGGGTCCGTATAAACAGGATCGATCTCTTTCCCTGTTATTTCTTTAAGAATTTTTATGAGCTCATTCAGACTGACCCTTGAAGAAGTAGCGACATTGATGACCTCGCCTTTTGTTCTTTCTGCCCTGGAGCACAGAAGATTTGCATAGACCACATTATCCACAAAAGTGAAATCCCTTGTCTGTTCCCCGTCACCGAAAATGACAGGTTTCACCCCTTTTAAAAAAGCATCTATGAATTTCGGGATCACAGCCGCATACTGGGACTCAGGATTTTGACGGGGTCCAAATACATTGAAATAACGGGTGGTCACGGTTTCCAATCCATAAACACTGCTGAACACCTTACAGTAATACTCTCCGGTCAGCTTGGTGAGCGCATAGGGGGAAAGGGGATTCGGTTTCATATCTTCTTTTTTTGGAAGAGCTGGCGTATCCCCGTAAACAGATGAAGAACCGGCATATATGACCCGTTTTACTCCTTTATTACGGGCTGCGACCAGCACATTCAGCGTGCCGTCAACATTGCTCTGGTTAGACTCGATCGGATTTTCAATGGATCGGGGAACGGATGGGATAGCTGCTTGATGGAACACATAAGTGATCCCTTTGCATGCTTCCTGAACCGCATCAATATCCCGGAGATCTCTTTTGAGAAATTCTATCCTGCCGAGAATATCCTTCAGATTGGAAATATTCCCGGTTGATAAATTATCAATGACCCGGACCTTTTTCCCTTCTTTGAGCAGCTCCCTCACAAGAGCGGAGCCAATAAAACCGGCTCCACCCGTAACCAAACAAGCTTTGTCCATACAAACTCTCTTTACACTTCTTCGGTAAGCTCAAGGAAACGCTTGTAGGGAATCGCTGTCCAGCTCTCCGCATTAAAAGCCCCGTTGGACAGGCTGATCATAGAGACTTTTGCGGCTGTTTCCTCATCCGGAGCTTCATAAATATCCAAAAAGTCATAGGATCCCAAAAGAGCGTAATGAGCCCTGAACTTGACTTCAGGACATTTCTTCTTGACTTCCTCCAGCCATGCCCTTCCCAATTTAGCCCTCTCTTTTATCTGTTTCGAGATTTCAGGTGAAAGTTTTGTCATTAAAATAAATGTTTTCATATTTCCCCTCCTTCTTTATACAAAAAAATAATCTGTATATAACCTGACCTGTTTACAAAAAGAAAAAATAACATCGCCATTTTTTTATGAATAGGTCAGGTTAATCGCCTCCCGTTAAAGTGGCCACCATCACTGCCTTTATGGTGTGCAGGCGGTTCTCTGATTCATCAAACACAACGGAGGCTTCCGATTCAAAAACTTCCTCTGTCACCTCCATGCTTTCCAGGCCAAATTTTTTATATATTTCCTCTCCAATCTTTGTCCTTCTGTTATGAAAAGCAGGCAGGCAGTGCATGAACTTTACCTTGGCGTTCCCGGTCCGTTCCATGAGCTCCTTATTGACCTGATAAGATTTTAAAAGCCCGATCCTTTCTTCCCAAATAGAATCCGGCTCCCCCATTGAAACCCATACATCTGTACAAAGAAAATCACATCCTTCCACAGCCTTAATATCATCTGTTATCGAAATCTTTGCTCCTGTAGCCTCGGCTATCTTCTCGGCCTTACTGATTAATTCTTTTTCAGGCTGAAGCCTTTTCGGCCCGATCAAACGAAAGTCCATCCCCATCTTTGCAGCACCCACAATCAGAGAATTTGCCATGTTGTTTTGCGCATCTCCCAGAAAAGCAAAGGTGATAGCCTCGACCGGTTTTTCACTCTGCTCCGTCATGGTCAAAAGATCGGCCAGCACTTGAGTGGGATGGAATTCATTGGTAAGGCCGTTCCAAACAGGAACACCCGAAAACTCAGCAAGCTGCTCGACCACTTCCTGGCCGAATCCCCGGTACTGTATCCCGTTATACATCCTTCCTAGAACCCGGGCCGAGTCTTTAATAGATTCCTTATGTCCGAATTGAGAACTTGTGGGGCCCAAAAAAGTCACACCCGCTCCCTGGTCATAAGCTGCCACTTCAAAAGCGCATCTGGTCCTGGTGGATGTTTTTTCAAAAATAAGGACGATGTTTTCCCCCTTCAATCTCTGTTTCTCAATCCCTGAATATTTTTCTTCTTTCAGTTTTCTGGAAAGGTCCAGCAGGTATTTTATTTCCTCCGGACTAAAATCCAGAAGCTTAGTCAGGCTCCTGTTTTTCAGATTGCAGTACATATTCTCTCCCTTTTTTATAAACAGGCTCGCTTAATTATGCTCCTGTATCTTTGATATGTCATCAATAGCATACATGCCGCGTCCATTGGTCGCTATGACAAGTACATTGTCCCGGGGATGGATTACCAGGTCCCACACAAAACAGTTGGGCAGTCCGTTAGGCAGAACATGCCATTTTCTTCCTCCGTCTAAACTCACATACACTCCTAAGTCATTTCCTATAAAAAGGATGTTTTCTTTTTTCGGGTCTTCCCGGATAACATTAACAGGGCCTCCGGGAAGATTTCCTGATATATCTTTCCATGTCTTCCCGTAATCCTCGGATTTATAGACATAGTCAGTGAAATCATCATCCCTTCGTCCGTTTAATGTCAGATACACTGCGGCTTCATCGTATTTCGACGCGATTATCCTTGAAACATGCTTGTTATAGGGAAGGCCATCCGTGATCTCTTCCCAATTTTTTCCCGTATCTTTGGTCACATGCACCCTGCCGTCATCTGTTCCTGCATATATGAGACCCTCTTTAAGAGGAGATTCTGATATGGAAGTCAAACAAGCATATGGGATGGCAAAAGGAAGCTTCCCCTGTTTTTCCGGATCATTGTAGGAAAGGTCGGGACTTATTCTCTCCCAGGTTTCTCCTCTGTCAGGAGAACGGAACAAATACTGCATTCCATGGTAAATCACCTTATTGTCATGCGGAGAAATTATGGTGGGCGCGAGCCACTGGCCTCGAAGAGGCGGTTCGTCTTCCCCCACTTCAGGAAGGATGTCTTTCGTGATCCATCTGTTGTCCTTGAGTTCAGACCGCATCAGCCTACCGTAAAATGAAGAAGAATAGACGGTATTCGGATCTTCAGGGTCAACGGCAATCGTGGTTCCCTCTCCTCCCGGCGCCCTTTCCCAGTGGGTCAAAAGCATTTGGGATCTGTCTCTCTGGGCCAGCGTATGGGCAATATTACCCCGGTAGGTCAAATGGTCCTGTACTGAGCCGTAAATGTTAAAAGGCTCTTTCATATCATAGGCCACATTATAGAACTGTGTAACAGGAAGATTATTATGAAAATGCCTCCAGGTCTGACCGCCGTCATAAGAAATATTGACTCCTCCGTCATTGACATTGATGAGATAATCCGGTTCATCCGGGTCTATCCAGAGACCGTGATGGTCACCGTGGAGTTCCGGAAAATAAAGAGTCTTGAAAGTCCGGCCTCCGTCCGTTGATTTGGCAAGTCGAAGACCCATAATATAAACCGTATTTTCATCGCTGGGATCTACCCGTATCTGACCGAACACCCATCCGTACGTTCCACAAAAGCCCTCCATGTATCTACTGTCAGGACTGACTTTTCTCCATGTCTCCGCCTTATCATTTGATCTGTACACTTCAGCGCCTTTGATCACCCTTCCTTTTTTCAACCGGCCGTAAGCATCTCTCTCGCCCTCTCCGGGCATGCGTCCCGGATTATGGTTGTCAACAAAAGCATAGATCACCTTGGGATTGCTTCGAGCGATATCAAGGCCGATTCTTCCTGTCTTGTTAAGGTCAGGCAGCCCGTTGGTCTTCTGCTCCCAGGTCTTGCCTCCGTCTGTAGTCTTGAATATCCCGTCTCCGGGTTCCGGCATGGGGTCGCTCCAGCGCCTTCTGATGTGATTCCATAGTGATGCGTAGAGAGTATCCGGATCCGTGGGGTCCATAATCAGGTCTATGGCTCCGGTTTTTTCGTTCATATACAGCACCTTGTCCCAAGTTTGACCTCCGTCTGTGGTCTTGTACACCCCGCGCTCCTCATTATAGGTCCACTCATGTCCCGAAGCCGCGACATACACAATATCCGGATCTTCCGGATGGATGATAATCCTTCCTATAGTTTGGGTATCTGCAAGCCCCATATGTTTCCACGTCTTTCCCGCATCTGTCGACTTATAGACTCCTGTGCCGGCCACCGAGGCTCTGAAAATATTAGCTTCACCTGTTCCTACCCATATGATATCAGGATTGACCGGAGCTATGGCAATATCGCCTATGGATATAGAAGGAGCCTCATCAAATAAGGGTTCCCATGTGATACCTGAATTTCCGGTTTTCCACACTCCTCCGGTGGCCGCTCCTATGTAAATGGTGTGTTTGCTTCCTTTTGGAACAGCAATGTCCGTGCATCTTCCGCTTATGACGTCCGGACCAAGAAAGCGCCATTTCAAGTCTTTAAACGGGGACTGCTCTTTCATTTCCATGTGCTGTTGATACCAGGCTAAACGCTGCCCGGGATCAGTGGATTCCACTTTTTTCCCTTTTTCAGGTGAAGCTAAAAAAGCGGCTGTACTCAGAAATATCAAAATCACCAAAACGAATAAACCTTTGCATAAGAAACGGTTAAAAAATGATGACATGACTGAACCTCCTCAAATTTGGATACAAAACGTGATTCATTTTAAAATAAACTTTAATAATCAGGTTTTGCCGTGCTTTTCAGCACCAAGGAAGACTATCTTGAAAAAAATTGTTCTCTGCTGAGCGTATAGAGCTTGACTCTGCCTCCCTGTAATTTTCTCATAACAAAACCTTTGTAAGCCATTCCTACTCTTTCAGCGACTTTTTCCGATGCTTCATTTGCGGGGAAGATAGAAGCCACGATCCTCTGCACATCTGACTCTGAAAAGACATAGGCAAAAAGGCGGTGAGTGGCCTCTGTAGCGTATCCTTTACCCCAATATTTTGGCAGAAGAGTATAAAAGACTTCAACATCCGTGCTTCCTTCGACCGGCATTAATCCGATAGCGCCCACATATTGATCATCCGACTTTCTGATAACAGCCATGACAAATATCTGGTTTTCTTTTCTATACCTGTCAATGATCATACTAAACAGCTCCTCAGCTCCTTTATAGGTTTTCTGCTCGGCAATAAAAGAAAGATACTGAGTTGCCTTTTCATCCCTCATAAAAGAAAAAAAAGGCTCCCAATCCTTATCGATAAAAGGCCTGATATAAAGCCGGTCGGTCTCCAGGCGCTCCGGAATTTTTATGCTGAATCCTTCTCTGAAAAAAGCCATTTTAAGAAATCACCGCTAACCTCTTTTATTATATATAAAAATTTTGAAAATAGAAATGCTTTTGATGATTGCATTATCAGTGTCGGCCATCTTTTTCCAAAGATGCTACTCTCCGTGCTCTTATTTATAAGAATCTGCGCGGACTATCCTCTTTTAGTGAATTAGCATTCGAATTTAAAAATAATCCCTTCATAGCAAAAGCCCTGGGATTCCCTGCTTGGGAAGCACCTCTATCTATTGAATGTTTCTCCGATTTTATGCGTAATCTCCCGAATCAAAAGCTCCGGGAGCTGCGACTCCTATTGGTACAATTGCCCTCTTTATTATGGAAAAAATAATCCTCCTATTATTAGATAGATTTTCGACGCCACCAGGTAGCCAGTACTGACCCGGAAATGTTCATCCATGGACCGAATATCGCAGGAGCCAGTGCTGCGCTGACACTTTTTAACACGTCCATGGCTAAACCAGATGCCATGCCGCCATTTTGCATGCCTACTTCGAAGCTTACGGTACGGCATGAGATCTCATCTAACTTTGCTGCCCTTGCGCCCCAGTATCCAACGATATATCCGATAAAGTTGTGAATGATAGCTGCTGCAACAAGTGCAAGGCCTACTGTCAATAGTTTATCCCTGGATCGGGCGGTAATAATAGCAATTATAAAGCAAATGCCTGACATTGAAACAATAGGCAGCGCTTTATCCATCCAGTTTTTTGGCCAATTTAGCATGGAGTTAACAATAAGCTTGGTCAAGGCGACCACAGTAAGCAGAGTGAACCCGATGATTATTCCTCTCTTGAGTGCAGCCAGAGGTCCGAATAAATCTTTTCGCAGGAAAATGGTGACTACTGCAAGAAAAACGCTCAAAATTGAAATGAAAGTCAATGATCTGGCTTTATTTGCCCATTTATTGTTACTGTACAGTATTCTGTTAGCAACTAATCCTGCAACAATTGGTATTATGATCATGTTGAATATTGAAAACATCATGCCAATAAAATCAATCGGTACGAGTTTGCCAGCAAGAACTTTCATCAAGAAGGGTGTCATCACTGGCGATATAAGCGTTGAGCATGAAGTCATGGTCACAGAGAGTGCTACATTGCCTCCTGCAAGATACGTCATTAGGTTAGACGCGACTCCACCAGAACATGAGCCTATCAAAATAACACCGGCAGCGACCTCGGGATCAAAACCAAACAACATAGCAATACCGTAACCAGCAAGCGGCATGACAGTAAACTGGAGAAATATTCCTATAAAAACCGGCCACGGCATTGTAAATATCCTTCTAAAATCCTTTGTGTTCAGGGTAGTACCCATGCCGAACATAATAATTTGGATGAGAGGAACAATCAGTATCCCCAGGTCAAACCTGAACCATGTTCCGAATGCAGAAGGATAAAACATAGAAGCAGCAACGAAAGCAAACACCCAGATTGTAAATGAAAAACTTTTTAAAAAAGCATGTCCCATACAATAAACGGCAAGAGAAGCAAACAGAACTATCACAAGAGGACCGACTTCAGAGCGATATCCTATGACGAGCATGACAACTACAGCAAAAGAGGACATCAGAAAGACGTATCGAGAAAAGTTCAGGAAATTCTTTTTTTTCATTTCATAATTTGTACAGTTCTGCCATTTTTTCGTGAGGCTTGAAATGAAACAAGCACTGATCAAGCGCAGCGCCAAGTATATTTATCTTTTCTATTTCTCCCTGTCCCATTCCTGCTTCTGTCATAGCCGAAAGATAAAGAATCCTTTTGGGATCAAATCCCATCACTTTAGTGGCAATAGTGTCAGCTGCCAGGGCATCACAGCTGGCGATCGCTACTTTTGAATCAAAAGGAGTGCCCCATGCAGGCCCCTTACCTTCCATTCCAACAAAGCCATCTATAACTGCCAGGTCAGGATATACTTCTTGGGCCGAATGAAACATGTTATAGTGGCAAAAGTCATCAACGGCTGGGGGCCCGGTATGATACATTGCCTTATCATTTTTTTTATAGTCGTTAAGAGGGCAGCCTAATAATATGTTTTTTAACGACAATGTAACCAGTACTTTATTGTGGGTTTTCATCCGAGCAACAGAAATAATATAAACATTTGGGTCCAAAAATGTAGATATAATCCGTACTGGCAGCGGGCGGTTTCCTTTCCCCAAGACATAGCGATATTGATAAGAATATCCCTGATTAAGGTCGGCTAATTTCACATTGTATTCTTTTTCCAGTGCAAGATATCCGTAGTTTTTAAAACCCTCTAATGTCTTCATAGCACTCGATTCCCCAATCAATATTTGTTTTTTATAGTGTGGGGCAAGAAAATCTAATACAGCTCGCAGAGCATCCACGTGTGTAGCCGCAAGCGGATTATCGGTAACAACTACGTTTGGCTTGACTAAAACCTTCTTGTTTCCCAAGGATTCAAGGACTTCATTTTCTATCATTTTAAGCGATTGGTATATAATCTCACGCCTGTCATTGCCCTTGATTAAGCTTACTCTAGCTGGTTTTTTTACTTTTTTGTATAGTTGGCCATCTCTAACTTGTTGATCAACCTCGTCAGCATTTTTCTTGTCAATACAAGAATATTGTCCCCCAAGAACGATTCCGCCTAATGTTGCCTGGGTCATTTCTTTTATAAAATCGCGGCGATTTAAGGCTTTTCTATTCCTTGCCATTCTAAACTCCTTTCAAAATTTCATATAGATATAAATGTACTCTTTGTCATTTTGGAATAATCTTAATTCTTTAACGGATATTCCAGACCTTTCATGTTTGTACGGACCTTGTAGATTTTGTCATAACACGTTGCAAAAATTGTCTTCATATCTTCACCGCCAAAACAGCAGTTTACAGGGTAAACGGGGAAATTGATAATGCCGATGAATTCACCCTCAGAACTGAAGATCTGGAGTCCCATATAAGTGGCAATATAAATATTGCCAAGTTCATCAATAGTCATGCCGTCGGCACCTGAGGTTTTACTCTTTCTGTCCAGCACTTCAGGCGTCAGGTAGAGTTCTGCAAATTTTCGTCCATTGGACACGGTGCCATCGTCATTAACATCATATGCCCATACAAAATTGTTCTTATTACTATCAACATTCCACCATTCTTCATCATCATACGTGTTGTTGATATAAAGAGTCTTGCCATCCGGGCTCAAGAGCACACCATTTGGCATAGCAAAATCATTTGGTTCGACAATCCTTATAACTTTTCCCTTAGGTGTTAGATAATAAACACTCCTGCCAGGCTGGCTTTTTTCTGCTTCCGGTGTGAACTGAGGATCAGTAAAGTAAATACCACCTTTGGCATCTATAACAAGGTCATTGGGCCCATCGAGAGGTCTACCGTTATATGTACTCGCCAATGTCCTTATAACTTTACCTTTTGTTGTAATTTCAATAATACGATGACCGAACATGTCACAGACTGCAAGATTTCCCTGGCCAAGATGCATGGTACCGTTTGTCTGCATACTGCCGAAAGAAATATTCCTATATGTACCATCAGGATCCATTTCAACCAAAGCACTTTTTTCGGGGTCGCCGTTCCATGCTTGATCGAAGTACATGCTTGAGAAATAGAGTTTTCCGTTCAACCATGTCGGGCCTTCGGTAAAGGTGAGACCAGGTTCATGCTTGGCACCGTCTATAACGAGTTCGACTTTAGCATCTTCAGGAATAATGGCATGATACAGAGCAAGCCTCTTTTTTTCTTTCCCTGTGTAATCCGGACGGGGCGGCCAGAAAACATCGAGAACACTGCAGCCAAATGGCCCATTTGTGCCGCCATGGACCATATTTGCAGGCAGGTAAAGAATATCTCCTTTTTCCATTCGATAAACACTATCAAGAATAATTTCATCAATCCAGCCTCGCAGGACGATCATGATTTGTTCTTCTGGATGGACATGATGGCCGAAGGTCGAACCAGGTTCCATTCTGATAAAACTCAACTGGGTACCTCTACCCGAGATAAGCCGGGACCTGGCTCCGGGAACAAGCTCGGTGAATTGAACATCATATAAATCATATACTTTGTTTGTTTCAATAGAGGGTTCAATAGGATAATTCCCTTCAGGAACATCTGATGGTAATTTGGTTATACCGGCCTTTTCCATATAGTCAAGACGTACAGGCCAATAAATTTCGAGAATTTCTGCACCTTTATCTCCAGCCTTTACAGCATTCTCCGACCCCCTTTTAAGGAAAACGAATTCAATTTTCGGAGTGCTCCCATGTATACCATCTGGTTCATCACGATCAGCAGCATACATAGTAACAAAGCTTCCACTAATAAGCTGGTCAACCGAACCTTTCATAACGAACATGAGACGTTCGCTCGGAAGTATCTCAATAGATATTTCAGCTTGGGGTTCCAGAGTCATCCAGTTGATAAGGTTGCCTTTGCCCCAGTACATATGAGATTTTATACCTGGAGCAATTTCTGTAACCGGCAGCTCTTTGATGTTTGTGACAATACCGGGTTTGAGATTCGAAATAATATTTGTTTCAGGAATATCATTTCGTAATCGACCCTCAATGTTGCGTTCTTTAATTATATTGTCGCTTACAGCCTCCCAGTCCGGTTTTTCAGAACAACTCACAGAGGATAATACAAAAACTGCAGCAGCTAAAATAAAAACAGTCCTTAAACAGTTGCAAGAATGTTTTTTGTTTGACATAAAATCCTCCTCCTCTATATTTTATTGACTTCTACACATCCAAAATTTAAAAATATCCAAATCATGGACGTGTATCCAAGCATGATATCACTTTTTTTTCAGCCTATCGTGACGATTGCCCAGGTAGAGCCACAGCATATGCTCGCCGGTGTGATTTATAGAGCTATGAGGTACCTTATTGTTCGGCGGAATGAGAAATGCTTCCCCAGGCTCCTGCCAAAGAAGACGGTTGCCGAAGAATAATAAGCTTTTTCCTTTTAACTGGCACCAGATTTCCTCACATCCTGGGCCATGAACATGCGGCTGTGCTATATCGAATTTATCGATAGACACAATACCAAGTCCCATTGGATTCGCAAATTTTGGACTCACATCATATAAAAATCCTCGGCCTATATGTGCCCAGTGCATTCCTACGCTTGGCTTTGAATCGTGATAACTGCCTACGGACATTTCATTATTGGGTATGAATCCGGTTGTAATTTCCTCTTCGACAATAATCATTTCGAGGTCTTCTTTTGTCGGGTTAAAGAATCTGTATTCGAGTCCTGCAGGAATAACTACTGCTTTCCCCTCTTCAAGTTCTGCCTTTTTGCCTCCAGCTTCCACACGTCCGGTTCCACCCATCACATAAAAAAAGGCTTGCTCTTTATCACATTTGAAGGGCTGGGTGTCACAGCAGGGCTGGAGAACGCCTCGTTTATAGGCTTTAATGTACTTTAAGACCGCTCCCTTTTTAGGAGGATTAAGGGGATCTCCAGGCGTAAGAATATCGCGTTCAATGAGTCCTCCATGTCCCTCGTACGGCAAAGAATTTCTCCAGTGATTAATGTAAAGGTAGACATCTGTATCAATTCCTGGATGACGATGGTTTGACTTGGCATGCTCATAGAAAGAAGGTTCTGGCTCCACGGATAGTTTTTCCTGTGTAATAAAGGTTGAAAAGCCACTTAATCCAATGATAATAAGCAATGCACCAAGAAACAAATGTTTTTTCATGGATTCCCTCCCATATAAAAATCTTTTTTGATTTAATATAAACCAAACAGATCAGAGAAAATAAAACTTTAGTTATGTAGCATATCCAGGACATCATTACTGATGTATATATATGCGGAAACAAAGAAATGACTGTTGTAATCATGACTAGAATAATCTTGCTTTTTTCTTCTGTTTTTAGAAATGCAAAAATAAAGGCAATAATAGCGATTAAATTTATAACAGAGATCATATTGCTTGTATTCTTAAAAATTTTAATTCTCTAGTTTAATAATAAGAGCCATCCATTTCTTATCGAATCCTGCAATATTTCTTTTTATACTTGAGGTGCTTACCTGCATATTTAGGTAACATGATGATGTGATGCGCCTCCCGCGAGAGTAGAAATTATGATAGACTGCCCGCAAGATCAAACCTAAGAGAAAAAAGGCACACAAATGTATTATATGGGAATTGACCATCATAAGCAATACTCACACATCCTGAAGTTCCCCCAAAAATTTAAGGATCGAAGAGATGGAGCTGATTGTTTTCTTCAATCCAATGGTGATGGAAGCGTTGTAAGCCTGAATTACGGCCGAAAAGGAACTCACGAATACCATCGGCAAGGGCATAGAAGTGAAAATCCGGTATGCCGAACAATCTTTTTGCAGCTCCCATCATATGCCGGGATAATACCCTCAATTTTGTCTTAAATCCCAGATAGACCATGGCAAAAAATGCCACAACTGTGAGAATCGTCATCATATTCTGAAGACGATGATAAGTGAGAAGACGGATATCTTTCACCTGATAGCTCTGTTTAAGGAAACGTATTGTCTCTTCGATACGCCATCTTGTCAGATAAGACTCGATAATTCCCCATATGCTTTTCCGACTCTTTGTGACTCGAAGGCACTCCAGAAGGAGAGGTAATTAAGGGAACTCATTATTTTCTGCTTAAAGAAGAACCGCGCCGGCTCTGGAAGATGCCCTCCCGGCAGAAGGCAGAAAAGGGACTAGAACAAGAAAATTGTGCCTATTAAGTTGTTGATAATAATTGAATTAGCAGAGGTTAGGAAAATAGGAAATTGACACTCTCTAATTGTTGATATAGAATTAGCCTGATTTGTTCATAAATTTTAAAACACGGGCAAAAATGATTCAAGGGCAATTAAAAAACCCAACATATAATCAGCTTCAATCTCTTTGTTGGAAATGCCTTTGAAAAGAAGCTGTTGTTTGGTACAATCTTTCATGGCTGTTTCCTTTTTTCTTTTCTTTTAACGTATTATATATCAATACGTTACCTAAGGAAACAGCCTTTTTTTATTGAGTTTTTGTGAATAATCCAGGTTAGTTAGAATTTCGTGAAAACCTGTTAAAGTTAAAATATGTTAAAGATGGAATAAATCGTATTTCATTTTCTTTTAACGTATCGTATATAAATACGTTATGAAAGGAATCAAATGAAAGGAATTAAGGCTGCTTTATTTTTCTTTCTTCTCATGGGTATGGGGCACGCTTTAATGATTGTTATCAACCATGTGGATGAAAGTTATGTATTTGAAAAAAGCTTCATGTTCTGGTCAGCTGTTATCCTTACTCTCTTAGGAATTTTTCTCATCTATTTCACCAGGTTTAATAAGACTGATACCTGGCAGAGCATGAACGGAGCGCTGGGAGGATTGCTTTTCTGGACAGGAGCAGTTGAGTATGGATTGATCTTCGCTTCTCGGAGATTGGGAATAACTTCCCTTTTTGGAACAGCTCCAGAATATAGGTTGATGAAATTCACCTGGCCCTTCATCCTGGGAGTTTTTATCTATTTACTCTTTCATGAGGATGTAAGATGTAATTTTATAGTGTATTTAAGAAGAAAATTACCTTTAATGAAAGGCCCTACTTCAGAGGGAATAATCCGCAACTATGGTCCTCGTACTGCTTTTGAAATGATTCTTGTGCTCTGGACTTTTTATGTCTTGTTGCTTCTTATGTATGATGAGAATATATTTGGAGTCCATCACCCAGCAACCTATCTTACCTTTATCCTCTCCTTAGGATGTGGAGTATATCTCGTGTATAAATTGCTTAAAATAAAAGAGATGGGAAAGGCAATCAGATACGCTATTCCGACAGCCATCATTTTCTGGAATGGAGTGGAAATACTCGCTAAGTGGAAGGTTTTTAAAGAGCCCTGGATTACACTCAACCTGCCCATAATGTCTTCTATCACTGCTGCTTTTTTGATCACCTTTTACCTGATATACAAAGAGAAAAGAAGAAAGGTCTCAGAATAAAAGTAGTTTTTCATTTCCTGTTTTTTTCAGGTACTATTCTTACTCCCCTGCCATTTTTTCCAGGAGAATTATTATATACTTCTACCACATAATAGACAGTAACAATAAACTTTTTGTCAAATTTACCATGAAAATAGCTGTGGACGAGATTCACATATTCAATCATATCTTTCTCATACTCTGTTAACTCAGGGTCTTCTGGATGGAGTAATTGAGAAATGACTTTTAGTTCAAAGCTGGGAATATCCAGGAATACAATGGCTGTCCGCGGATTAATCATCTGGTTCAGGAATGTGTGTGTTTCAAATTCTGGGTTTGAATAAAGTTCTAAAGATATCTGTTTTGTTCGATCAAATACTTCATCAGGCGTATTGTAAAGATTTATAAGGATATCAATCTTTTCGTTTGTGTCTCTGTTGATTGTGGATTGGAGTAATTCGATTACTTCCTTTAGCTTATCCTTTCTAGGGACAAAACCCATGCCCTTTACAGCATTATTTATGGAAAATTTAGTATCAAATCGCCTTATCGCTTGGGTGGCAACCACAGCGTTATGAGGACCAGCAAAAGAGAGAAACTCATTTTTTCTTATTTTTTTTAATGATTCAATTCTACTCTTAAAATTCCACTCAACAAATTCATCCGGGAGTTCTCTTATCTCATATTCTTCCCAATTGTATTCTGTACCGTAAGTTTTTGCCCTTACTATACCTTGACTATACTTACTCGTATCTACAGTCTGTTGATAACAGACAGTGCCCTTCCAAAAATTCATTTTTTTATGTTCTAACTCACCTGCCCTGATGCTGATAAAAACCAAGATTACCCCCACAATTACACTGAAAGGTAAACGATTGTCCATAAGATTCTCCTTTTAGCCATTTTTTTTGATTCCTTATTATCCCTTCGTATAAACAGACAGGTATATCCAATTTCTTAATATAAAGCTTATAACACAAGAGACAGGTGAGGTCAAAAATATTTCCTATGCTATTGCAGCAACGTGATAATTTCCGGATTGAGCAAAGCAAAAATTTCCGTTTTCTACCGCGGAAATTAACCTTCCTGCAGACCAACACGAACAAAAGCAGGCTTTAGTCTTGCTTAAAAGACTGAAATCATATTCTCCAATGAACATTCAGGCGGTTACAGCTGATGCCAATTATGACGTCGAAGAAATCCTTTCTTATATTTTCCATGAAATCAAAGCCATGCCTGCGATCCCCAGGAATCCCCGGGGCCATCACCAAAGAGAAGATTTTACCGTTCATAAGGATACGATCATCTGTCCTGCCAATCTGAAAATACATAGACGAGGAAAAATGACCACGAGGGGCAGAACATATCTCCAATACAGTTGCCCTCACGTAACGTATTGACATATAATACGTTAAAACAAAAAAGAAAAGGAAACAGCCATGAAAGATTGTACCAAACAACAGCTTCTTTTCAAAGGCATTTCCAACAAAAAGATTGAAGCTGATTATAAGTTGGGTTTTTTAATTGCCCTTGAATCATTTTTGCCCGTATTTTAAAATTTATGAATAGATCAGGTTAATAAAAAACAACGGGAAGGATTTTAAAATGCCTAAACTCGGAGCGATATTCATCCTTTTTCTCTTTTTATTGACTGTGTGTTTGGCCTCTGCCCGGCAGGAGACTGCGGAGCAGGCAGGGTCATCTGTTCCCCGGCCCGAACATCCGCGGCCTCAATTTTTCAGGGATTCCTGGCTCAACCTGAACGGAGAGTGGAGTTTTGCCTTTGACTTCGGAGTTTCCGGAAAACAGCAGGGATTTCAAAACAGCACTCGATTTGACAAGACCATCATCGTCCCGTTTTGTCCTGAAAGCAAGCTCTCCGGAGTGGAACACAAGGACTTTATCAACGCCCTTTGGTATCAGAGAGATATTACGATCCCCGAATCATGGAAAGGGAAAAAAATAATCCTCCATTTTGGTGCGGTCGATTATGCCTCAGAAGCTTTTATTGACGGCCGGTCCGCTGGAAAACACTGGGGAGGGACTTCTTCGTTTGATTTTGACATCACAGACCTCGTCAAACCTGGCTCAATCCACAATCTTGTGGTCTCTGCTTATGACGATGTCCGCTCCCGTGTGCAGCCGGCAGGAAAACAATGCCCTGATTACAACTCAAGAGGATGCCATTACACCCGAACCACGGGCATCTGGCAAACAGTCTGGCTGGAAGCCGTGTCTCCTTACGGGCTCAAATCATGTCATATAATCCCGGATGTCGACCAGAAAAAACTCTCTATCACTCCGGTATTTTATAAAATAAAAGAAGGGTCGAAGCTTCGGATCACGGTCAAACAGAATGGAAAAGCCGTAAAACAGGAAAATTTCGCTGCGTCCCAAGGTTCTCCCTGCAGTGTGACCATCAAAAACCCGCAGTTGTGGTCACCCGAAAATCCATTCCTTTATGACATCATTCTTGAAGTCCTTGACCGAGATGGAAAGGTCCTGGACACAGTCAAAAGCTATGCAGGTATGAGGAAGATCCATACACACAGCAATCAGATCTATCTTAACAACAAACCCATCTACCTAAGGTTAGTGCTTGATCAGGGATTCTATCCGGAAGGCATATGGACAGCTCCCAGCGACGAGGCGTTAAAAAACGATATCCTTCTCTCCAAAAAAGCAGGATTCAACGGAGCCAGGCTCCACCAGAAAGTATTTGAAGAACGGTTTCACTACTGGGCCGACAGACTGGGTTATCTCACATGGGGAGAATCTTCCAGCTGGGGCATAGATGTCACAAGCGGAGAAGCGGCCAGAAATTTCCTCACTGAATGGGAAAACATCGTCACGCGCGACAGGAACCATCCGTCTATCATCGCATGGACTCCTTTTAATGAAACCTGGAGCGGAGGAGAAAAACTGGAACAGCTGCTCACAGAAGCTTACGATCTCGCTAAAAACCTGGACCCCACACGCCCGGTAAATGATGCCAGCGGTGGCATCCATATCAAAACAGACCTCTGGACCGAACACACATACCAGCAGGATCCTGAAAAACTCCGCATTCTTCTCACCCCATCCGAAAAACAATCCATCTGGACCCGCAATCCCGAACAAAACGCCCCATACCAGGGTCAGCCCTATCTCATTGATGAATACGGAGGCATCAAATGGATTCCGTCCGCTCAACAGCAGCACTCTAAAGACTCGTGGGGATACGGCGAAGACCCCCCTACTCTGGAGGAATTCTATACCCGCCTGGAAGCCCTCACAGATGTTATCCTGAGTCTCGACCATATCTGCGGATTCTGCTATACACAGCTTACAGACATTGAGCAGGAACAGAACGGGATTTACAATTATGACCGGACAGAAAAATTTGACATGGACAGAATCAATAAAATCATATCAAAAGAAAGAATAAAAATTAAAAATTAGATTTTAGTATAATTAACCCGGATTAAAAGGAGGATGGAATGTTAAGAACTGACCGTTTCCTCATTGTTTTTTTAGCTATGCTCTTTATTGCAGGCCCCCGTCTTTCAGTTTTTTCAGAAGCACTCACAGGACCGCTTCCGCCTCACGACCTCCAGTGTGAATATCTTAAAAATCCCATGGGGATCGACGTGGAAAAACCAAGATTTTCATGGATGCTCTCACACTCAGAGCGGGGTCAAAAACAATCCGCCTATCAGATCATGGTATCCACAGACCCTTCTCTAGAAAAAGCAGATATGTGGGATTCCGGAAAAGTCCTTTCGGAACAATCCCTTCATACAGCTTATGACGGGGAACCTCTTGAGAGCAACCACACTTACTTCTGGAAGGTCCGGTACTGGGATAAGGACGACAAGCCCAGTCCCTTCAGCCGGACAGCCCGTTTTGATACCGGACTTTTCCTTCAGGAAGAGTGGAAAGGAGAATGGATCAGCGGAGAGAATCTGTTCCGAAAAGAATTTTCAGTTCAGAAAAATATTGTCCGCGCCCGGGCTTTTATCTGCGGCCTCGGCTATTACGAATTGAGGATCAACGGGAAAAAAGCAGGCGACCATGTGCTTGATCCCGGATACACAACCTATGACCAGAGAGTGCTCTATGCCACCTATGACGTCACTAACCTCCTCACTCAGGGCCAAAACGCAGTGGGAGTGATGCTGGGAAAAGGATGGAGCGAGATAAGGCTTTTAATGCTGCAGATAAATGTGGAATTGGAAGGAGGAGAGCTTCTCTCCCTTGTAACGGACAGCACCTGGAAAACCGCGCAGGGACCTTTGGTTTCCGACAGCATTTACAACGGAGAAGTGTATGATGCCCGAAAAGAACTCCCCGGATGGGATAGGCCGGGATTCGATGATACGGACTGGAATCCCATTGAGACCGGATTCAAGCCCAGAGGAAAACTTTCCTCCCAGATGCTTCCTCCTATAAAAATCATGGATACCCTTCTACCCAGGGAAATAACCCAGCCTGAAAATGGAGTTTATGTGTTTGATTTCGGACAGAATTTCAGCGGGTGGGCTGAGCTTACGGTCTCAGGCCCTCGAGGAGCTGAGGTCCGGATGCGTTTTGCGGAAATTTTGTACGAAAACGGAATGATCAATCAAGAAAACCTAAGGAGCGCTAAAGCTCAGGATGTGTATATATTAAAAGGAGATGAAACGGAAAAATATGAACCCCGCTTCACTTACCATGGGTTCCGATATGTGGAACTCACTGGATTTCCGGGTGTCCCGAATCCAAATACCATCAAGGGGAAACTGGTGCATTCTTCAGTCCATCAGATGGGAAATTTCTCCTGCTCCAAATCCGTTCTGAACAAACTCCAGGATTTGATCATATGGGGACAAAAAACCAATCTTCACTCCCTCCCCACTGACTGCTGCCAGAGAGACGAGAGAATGGGATGGATGGGTGATGCCCACCTTACCGCAGAATCTGCCCTGATGAATTTTGATATGGGCGCTTTTTACACAAAATTCATTACAGACATCCAAGACGCACAGGATAAAAAAGGAACCATCACTGATACGGTTCCTTTTATTTGGGGGCAGCGGCCGGCTGACCCTGCCTGGGGCACAGCTTATCCCCTTCTCTGCTGGTATATATATAGGTATTATGGAGACAAACGCATCCTTGAACAGCACTATGAAGGTTTAAAAAAATATGTGGGTTTCCTCCGGTCTGAAGCTAAAAACAATATCCTTGAACACAGCCATTACGGGGACTGGGTAGCACTGGAAGATACGCCTGGAAGTCTGGTCTCTTCTTTCTTCTATTATTATGATGTCCTTTTGCTGAAAAACATAGCAGATGTTCTGGAAAAGAAAAAAGACGCTCGATCCTATCAGGACCTTGCAGGAAGAATAAAAAAGGCATTTAATGAAAACTACTACGACCCTGAAACCCGAAATTACGGCACCGGAAGCCAGACCTCGAACGTTCTCCCCTTATTCTTAGATATGGTTCCTGAAAAAAACAGGGGAGGAGTCCTGCACAACCTGAGAAAAAGCATCCTGTACAAGAACAACACACACCTGACCACAGGGATCATGGGCACCAAATACCTTATGGAAGTGCTGTCGAACACCGGCTCTTCATCTTTGGCTTATGACCTCTCAGTTCAAACCACCTATCCCAGCTGGGGGTATATGATTGAAAACGGAGCGACCACTCTGTGGGAACTGTGGCAGAACAAAACCGGTCCGGGAATGAACTCACACAACCATCCTATGTTCGGAAGTGTGGGCGCCTGGCTTTACAAAGTTCTCGCAGGTATCAGACAAAAGCAAGACTCAGCCGGATTCAAACACATCCTTATCCGGCCTGAAATAGCGAGAGACTTGAGCTTCGCCTCAGGAACCATTTACACTCCCATGGGGCCAATCACCAGCTCTTGGACCAAATCCGACCATCACATTGAACTGAAAGTCCATATCCCTGTCAACTCTGACGCAGAGGTCTTAATACCAAAACTCAAACTTGAAAACATCATCCTCAAAGAGAGCGGAAACCGGATTTATGCACAAGGAAAATTCTTGACCGGCGTCCCGGGGATCAACAAAGTGGAAGAGCTTGATGATTTCATGCGTATAGAGATCGGCTCCGGCTGGTATCATTTCGAGCTCATTACGGAATAGGAGCTTAACTTCTTTATAGAAAATTATTTGAAGTCAGGAACCTTTATGGTAATTTATGACCTATAAATTTATTGACTTGGATTATTCACAAGTCGAGGCTGAAGAAGGCATACTGAAATTCAGGTGTGGACGCAGCGACATTGAAGATTTAGCCTTCGGATGCAGGAAGTCGATCCTGGTTATTCACGAGTCGAGGTTGCTGCAGATGCGAGGCGCAGGGTATGAAGCTGTGGTCCTTCACCGCAAATACCCTGCAACAAAGAGATGCCGTAAGATCGGCTCGCCTGTAAGGTAAAAAAATGGCGATATTCATTTTTTTATGAATAGTTCAAGTTAAATAAAAAGGAGTTATCCATGAAACGAAGGGATTTTTTCAAGTATGGCTTAGGAAGTGCAGGAGTGGCTGTGAGCGGAGGAATCACTGGCAGAGCTGGTGAGATTAATTATGTCTCCCAAGCATCCCATTTCCAGCATCCCTGGTGGGTCAAAGAAATCGAAAAACCTAAACTGGGTATCGATGATCGCATCTATTCCCGCTTTGAAGCACGAAAAAATGTTTTTGGCTCCATGGCGAAATATTATGGGATAGATAACTTGAGAGAGCTTAGCCGGAGGAGTGAAGAAAAAACAAAGAAATATTACCAGGAAAAGAGACCCGGGTACAGGCTTGAGGACAGAGCTTTGGCAGACGCTGCCTGGGTTATTTCAAGACAGGGAGGATTAAACAGGGGAACTCGTTCCTGGACCCGAAATTTTGTCACCACTCCTGAAGAAAGGGGTGTGGATAAATACAAAGCCAGTCCATCTCAGGCTGCCCATTTGATAAAAACAGCCGCAAGATATTTTGGGGCAGCCACCACTGGAGTGGCCCTGCTGGATCACAGACATATTCATTCTGAAGAAAGAGGGAAAAAGATTGTATTTGAGAAAGCTGATGAACCTTATGAAAATGACACAAAAATGGTCATTCCAAAGAAATGCAAATACGCCATAGCCATGACGGTTCTGATGCCTATTGATAATATCGCCTGTTCTCCCACCGCCATAAGCAGTGCAGGTTCTTCTATGGGTTACAGCCGGTGCGAGTTTCTGGTTGCTGGGCTGGCTGAGTTTATAAGGGGTTTGGGATATACCGCCATTCCCAGTGTGAATGACTTGGGTTCCAGTGTAGCCGTTGCTGTGGATGCAGGACTGGGAGAATTGGGAAGGACCAACAGGCTGATCTCTCCTGAATACGGACCTATGGTCAGATTGTGCAAAGTTTTGACAGACCTTCCTATGACTGTAGATAAACCTATTGATTTTGGGTTGATGGAATTTTGCAAAGTGTGCAAAAGATGTGCCGAAGCGTGCCCTTCGGGATGTATTTCTTATGAAGATGAGCCCAGCTTTGAAATCAAGGGCGAGTGGAATAACCCCGGACACAAGGCTTGGTTTGAAGACTCCCCTAAATGTCTTGCCTATTGGGAGGAATCAACATCGGGATGCAGCAACTGCATCGCAGTATGTCCATGGACCAAAAAGGATAAAACAGTGATTCATGAGATTGTGAAAGCAGCCAGCGCAAAAATACCAGCTCTGGATGCTTTCTTTAACTCTATGGACAAAAGCTTTGGTTATGGGAGGCAGAAAAGCGCTGAAAAATGGTGGAAAACCAATCATTTTGAATACGGAATAGACACCGCTCAAGGGAAAGGATAATCATGAAAGATAACAATTCATACTGGATTTTAAAAATAAGAAAAAGACCTTTTTATATCTGGCTGCTGCGCTTTTTATGGATTGTGTGGCTGGTTTTCTGGGCTGAAGCAGCTCTGGGTTCCAAAGCAGAACTTGAACCAAGAGCGCTTGTTATTTCATTGATTATTTTTCTTGTAAGTCTCTTGACAGGTCTTGCCTTGTGGCTGTTGGGAATCAAGAGATTCAAAAAATAAATTGCTCTTCCTGCTGTGTAAGGGGTTAATTTCACATTACGAATATTTTCGCTTTGCAATAGAAAACAGGTCCGGGTTTTTATCAGGAAGCTTGATTTTTCTTCCATATAAAAAGTCATCTATAAACAGTGCTATTCTCTGGTTCAAAGGATTTCTGGAAATGTAAAAACGTGCCAACTTATGGAGCAGTGTATTCGGTTTATTGTAAGGGCATACTTTAATACAAAAGCCGCAGTCGGTTCCAATAGTTTTCCAGTATGAATAACAGGTTTCCTGATGAACTGACCAATGGGGAAATCCTCTGGATACCGGTTTTTCATCAGATGGGATTGACTTAGTAGGGCAGTTGTCTGAGCATTTTTTACAAATCCGGCAGAAATGTTCTATACTTTCATCTGGCTTATTAACCGAGACCGGCAGTTCTGCTTCAGTCGTAACTACAGATAACCTTACGCACGGCCCCAGGTTTTTATGGATAAAAAGTCCAAGCCTGCCAACATTACCCAGTCCGGCATCTCTTGAAAGGGGGACACAAAGAACTTCATATTCACCGTCCACATGAGACCTGCTTTCAAAACCAAACATCCGAAGATATTCAGCAATAATATGGGCAATTTTTGCCGATTCTACATATTTGCGAGCTGATTCCATAAGAACCGGAAGAGAGGATGAATATCTGTATAATTCCTGGTCCATAGCAGTAACAATAACAACAGCCGTTTTGTGTGTTGTTTTTACTTTTTGGCCCCAGTATTCACTGTGCCTGCCCCTGTGAGAGTATAAGTGATATTGTTTAATTTTTGTTATTCCGACATCGGCCGCACCATAAAATTTTGCTATGAATTTAATTGTTTGTGTTAATTTTTCTAATGACAAATTTGTAATATCATTTTCTGCTGTGCCTGTAGCAAGGAATCGTGACCTGTCAAGAAGTCTGAAAGAAGCTTCGGGAATAGCTGCAAAGTATTTATCATAAAATCTTCCCCCTTCTTCTCCCAATTCAGGTTGATTATTAATTTTATGGTCAATTTCCTTGAATTCAGGATGTGCAGCATAAAATTTGGATGCAAGATCCGGGTGATATTGCAATTGGTTTCTGGAAAACATATGTTCTCTTTCGTCAAATTGTTCAATGTCGTATTGTTTTTCATCTTCCTCTGGAAAATATTTAATAAGGGACGCCATTGTGAACAAAACAACCAGAGCAGTAATGATATAGATGATAATTTGAGCGAAGACCTGATACTTGTTTACATAGAGAAAAAACCAGAATAAAGTGTAAACAATTTCTAAAGTCAACGAGACACAAACAGCTCTCCATTGCTTTTCAATAACTGATGAGATAAAAACCAGCCCAATAAAAATAAACCCGATTGCAGGAAGCAAACCAATCAAGATATTCATTTTGTTTGCTCCTAAAAATTTTAAAAATCGATTTGTAAACCGAAATACTATATAACTTTTGTTAGCTTTTGTCTATAAACAAAAATGGTAAGGCTGAACGGTCTCCGCCTCTCACCAGAAGGGGACGGGCACGGATATCTTCAATCATATCAATAACTTAACCCTACTTTTCCACAGTTCCTTACCCAGAAGAGCTCTGTTTTTTGGGGGGAAAATCACTACTTTTGGGAAATAGGGGACGGGCTGTGAAGATGAAGATCCCTTTACACCTTCCAAAGGATGGGCTGTAAAGTCTATGGTACGGAGAAGAAGAGCTGGCGCCATACAGGCTTCAATGTTCACAGTAAAGTAAGGTCAGAACCGAGACGAAAGAAGACACAGAACAGGTGGGCAAATACATGATAAGGTCTTCCCTCTATTTCCTATAATCATCAGCGCCAGGAGTACTGGATTTTAATAAAAAACTGATTCAATTCAGATAAAAACCTTCCCTGGGTGTCCAGCCAGTTGCGGTTATACACAATAAAAATGTCCAGTAAGCTTCGAAGTGTGAAACGCAGGCGGGAGTTCATGCCTAAAGAGTTTGTGATGTTATCATACTGGAAGAAACTGAGAATCTGGAGGTCAGGTGTGAAGAAAAGATTAATCCTGGCTCTTGCTAACTTAATATCCACATCGCCTCCCTTTAAACTGCCCGAGTTCCTTTCTCCCTCAAAAGCCAGGTTCAAATGATGGGATGGCCTCCATCCCAGTTGTACCTGGAACTGGTCCATATTGCCATCATAGAGTGTGCCGAACCACCAGCTGACTTGAGTCATGACTTTTCGTTTGCTAGCAGATTGAAATTCCAGGCGGTAGCGCCACCAAGTGTAATTGCCCGCTTTTACAAAAACATTTTCTGCGATCTCAAAGTCTTCAGGGATTCGTTCATAATTAGGAACGATATTGAATTCAATCCGGTCTCCGCTTTCCAACCGCCAATTGATCGGAGCGGTAAAAATCCTCCATTGATAAACATGGCCGTCCAGGTCCCAGACAGCTTGTGTAAAAAATTCATGCATCATTTGCCTTACCAAGGACCATTCCGGTCTTGGCTTATAGACGAGGTTAAAGTTCGCCTTGTAAATACCTCTCCAGGGAACAAATCCCATAGAAGGATTATAATCCTCGCCGATTCGTTTAAAATTTAAGGAGATATCCCAGAGATCATTCGGATAATCAATAATAAATCCTAGTGCTGTACGGTCATTTCCCGCATCCTCCAGGTTGTTGAACAATCCCCAAATCCCGACCAGAAAGCTCTTGTTTCCCTTAAACCGTGAAGTTTTATAAACAAAATCCACCCCGGTCTGCCAGCTGTTATTGCTTCCCAGCGGGTCTCCTGCGGTTACAAGAAAACCAAGTTTAGATTCTTCCCCAATGCTTTGAAAGCCTCTTGCGGCAAAAAGATTGACCCTTGGAGAAAGCCCATCCACCGGCTGCATTAATGAATCGAGAACACCGAAGCTAAACCTGCCGATTCTGCCAGTTGCTTTCAGGGCTACATCTAGGGGAACTGTTTCACCTTCTACCAGCCCGATTCGCCGGCTGAAAAAGGGAACCAAGTCTTTGCTGTGGTGAAAGCCCATTCCCAGTCCAAATTCAAATATATCAGATCCTTCAAGGAAAAAAGTTCTTTTTTCAGGGAAAAAAAGAGGGAAACGGGTCAGGTTGATCCGTCTGGTATCGACTTCGGTTTCTGCGAAATCCGTGTTGATGCTCAGGAGCCCTGTGACATTTCCACCGAAATTTTTCATTATATCCAGGCCGGGTTCGATATTGGTGGAGGCACTTCCTTCAGTTGCGTCCTGTATACGGTTTCCCAAAACATAGGGACGAATAGTCAATCCCTTTCCTTGCTGGAACGCGGGGATAGAGGTTAATTTACCAGCTGTGCTTACGTTTGTGACTTTAAAATTGCGATTTGGAGCCACCCAGCGATCGGTCTCCTGCAAACGCTGAATCCTGCGTTCCACATTAAATCCCCATTGTGTCAATCCTGAAGCAAATCGGATAGTTTTAATCGGTATGAAAATTTCTGCGCTCCAGCCCTGTTCAAACCGTCTTGCCGCCGCCTCCCAGATACCGTCCCATTGTGAATTTTCTCCTTCTCCCTCATTCTCAATCAAGCCATCATACCTGGCTCCGTTCGGATTGATGGCGAAGATATATCCGGTCCTTGCGCTTAAAAAGGTATCCAGCACGATCTTTATATGGTCTTCACCACGTAACTGGGCATCCCTCTGCATGGTATAACTTACTATCCTATCCGGCTCGCTGTCAAAGCACATGATACCGAAGTAGATCGCATGTGAATCTACAGCAACCCGAACTTCTGTCTTCATGGTAGAAGGAAGCCCCTCATCCGGTTCTACCATAGTCAAGGGTCCGATAGGTATTGCCTTTTGCCACAGCTCCTCTGTTAAGTGCCCATCAATTTTAATGTGTTCCTTCTGGGAGATAAGATATGCCTGCGCCTCTGCTGATTGTATTTCTTCTTTTGATTGAACCGGCCCAGGCAGGCATAAAAACAGGATAACAAAAGAGAACGCAAAAAGAAATCTTACGGCATATTTTTTATTCATTCTTTTCCAAAAAATCACAGTATAAGGATATTATTTAATTTAGACAAGAAGAAATAAAAATTAATCTGGATTATTCACGAGTCGAGGTTGCTGCAGAGGCTAGGAATAATAAATACATCGCCATTTTTATGAATAGGTCAGGTTAATATCATGCGCATTGTCTCATCTATTGAAGATCATAAAGTCATAGACCGGAAACGGAGATTATCTTTTGATGCTCACTTTTCTTTTTTGATTTTCTTGTTCCACTTTGAACGGTCCGGATCATCCGGTTTTTCCGGTTTCTTGGGCGGATTCTTCTTGAGTTCCTCCAGCAGAACTTCCACAGCCTTTTCCAGGCTTGGGTCTTTCCCTTTGACAATAAGCTCAGGCCTATCATAGACCTCAATATCCGGTTCAACGCCGATTCCTTCAACAGCCCATTCTCCCTCTGTGTTCACAAATCCAAAAGTGGGCACGGAAAAGGAACTCCCGTCCATCAGTCCGGGATTACCGGAAACGCCGACCAGTCCTCCCCATGTGCGGGTACCCACCAGGGTGCCGAGGTTCAGCTTCTTAAAGTAATAGGGAAAAGCATCTCCGCCGGATGAGGAATAATGATTGATCAGCATGACTTTGGGGCCGTCATGGGCTATCGCAGGAGTCTGAGCCAACTTCAATCCCCGTCTGGCCCAATAATTGAGTACATCTCTGTCCAAAAGGTCGATCATCACATCCGGAATGAATCCTCCGCCGTTGTAGCGCTCATCGATGATCAAGGCGTCCTTACCGGAAAAGGCATACATCCCCTTGAACAGCTCCCGGTTTCCCTCCATGGATGTATTGGGGACATGGAAGTAGCCTATTTTCCCTCCTGAAAGCTTTTCCACCAGCTCTCTTCGGCTCCGGACCCAGTCAAGATAGTAAAGATCGAGCTCGCTTCTGACGGGTTTGACCCAGTATTCCCTGGCTCCTTCTTTTGTAGGCTCGGAATTAACGACCAGGGAGATTTTCTTGCCTGCCGTGTTTTCCAGAAACTGATACGGATTATGCTTAAGGGTCACCTCGTTTCCGTTGAGCGCAATGAGGTAATCTCCTTCTTTGACATCAATTCCCTGTTCTGTCAGCGGAGAACGGGTGTCCTCATTCCAATTCTCTCCCTGATAGATTTTGGAAATGACATACCTTCCGGCCTTTTCATCGGCCGTAAACGAAGCTCCCAGGAGGCCGCCTTCCACTCTTTCAGGACGGTCAAACTCGCCCCAATTTATATAAGCATGCCCAACATTGAGCTCTCCTACCAGTTCGCCGAAGAGATAATCCAAATCAGCCCGGTGCCCCAAATAAGGCACAAGCTGTCCGTATTTTTCTTTCATCTTTTGCCAGTCCACACCATGCAGATTTTGCACATAGAACCAGTCACGGTAAATCCGCCAGGCGTCTGTAAACATCTGTTTCCATTCCATCATAGGATTGATTTTGACTTCCATGTCTTTGAAATCGAGCTTTCCGTCACCGGGTTTCTGGTTGGGTTTGAGGCCGATGATCCCAAAAGTATCCCGCGCGGCGTAAAGGATCTTCTTTGCCTTGGGAGCCCAGGCATAGCCCCTTACTCCGCTTATGACCACCTGGTCTTTTTTGTCAGAAACCGTGAAAGAGTGGAGGCTCCCGTCTTTAAGGAAAAGGACTCCGCCTTCCACAGCATAAAGCCCTCTGTAGTTTCCGGCAGGAAGAGGAAAGGAAACAATCCTGTTGTTTATTCCTTTAAGATCGACGGCTACCTGCGAGGCTTCTTCTTTTTTCTCACCTGCTTCTTTTCCCTTCTCGTTTTCCTTGCCTTTCTTAACCTCTTCCATATCATTTTTCTCTTTGAAGAGAGGTTCGGTATCTTCGCTCAGGGCAGCCGCATAGATTTTGGTGGCATTGTTGTATAGATAATCCTGTTCAAAGCTGGAAAAACTGAGGTTAAACGTCCTGTTGGAAAGAAAGTAAAGATATTTCCCGCAGCTTGAAAAGACCGGGGAGAAGTCGGAATACATGTCGTCTGTCAGCTGATAGGATTCAGCCTTCTTGAGAGAATAGACCCAGACGGCTTCCTGCCCGTTATCCCCGTCTTTGGTGTAGGTCACCCACTGAGAATCAGGAGACCAGCTGTAATCGGTTATGTCAAACCTTCGGGCTTTATCCGCTACAGTGATGTCTTTTGTTTTAACATCCAGAATCTGGAGTTTTTGGTTCTTGTCAGAAAAAAGAAGCTTAGTGCTGTCAGGAGACCACACAGGAGGAAACCGCCAGATACGGCTTCCCTCAGTGAGCTGCATGACCTTATTACCATCGGCTTTATCCATCAGATAGATCTCATACTCCCCTGTTTTATCCGAATAAAAAGCAAGATAACGTCCGTCTGGAGACCAGACAGGGAATATCTCTCTTTGTCCCGGAGTTTCTGAAAGATTATAAGTGATCCCCTCTTCGGCAGGAAGCGTGAAGATCTCTCCCCGGGCTTGAAACACAGCTCTTTTCCCTGATGGAGAAATATCAAAGCTGCTGATGTCATCTTTGACATTTTTGAAATAAGGAAGAAGATTGGGATTATCAAAGTGGACATCCACCGTGATCTTTTCGGCTTCTCCTTTCTCCGCATCCAGGACATATACCTGCCCTCCGTTCTCATAGGCAATAAAACCTCCCTCACCGGAAGGCCAAAGAACGTCATAATCAGTATGACCTGTCACTTTTTCAATCTGGTCCGTGTTCAAGTCATAGGCATATAGATTGAGGGTCAGATCCCGGTCTGAAACAAAATAGATCTTATCCTTATACCATATGGGATGATAGTCGGTTCCGGAAAAAGCGGTCAAGCGTCTGGATTCGTCTTTTTCCAGATCATAGATCCAGACATCCTGGGCTCTGCCTCCCTTGTAGCGCTTCCAGGTTCTCCATTCCCTGGAAATGGGAGTATACACGATCTTTTTTCCGTCAGGAGAAAAAGTTCCTCCTCCGGCTTCAGGTATCTGAAGGGGCGTTTCCAGACCTCCCTCTCTATCCACCAGAAAATATTTACCCATTCTCTGGCCCCATGGAGTCCTGTTTCCCCTGAATAGTATCTTTTTCGAGTCCGGGGTCCAGTCCATAATCTGGTAGTCAAAACCTCCCCGGGGAGGCATCACTCCCACATCATTATAAAAAGTCAACTGCTTGGGAATGCCGCCGGTTGAAGGCATGACATAGACCTGCCGGCTTCCCGAATACTCGGCTGAAAAAGCGATCCACTTCCCGTCAGGCGAGATCTTTGGGAACAGCTCAAATCCTTTATGCGAAGTGAGCCTCTTTGCTTCGCCTCCTTTTACGGGAACCGACCAGATATCACCGGCATAAACAAAGACCAAAAGGTCCTTATTCACATCTGGAAACCTTAAAATCCGGGCATCATCTCCGGCCCATATAAAAAGAGATAAAAACAAACACACTGCAAGTATGAAGCTGGTTTTTTTCATGATTCCTCCTAATGAATCCTTTCTCTTCATGATTTTTGATAATACTCTTTTATTTGGTTTTTTTCAAAGAACTTCAAATATCATCTCCTTGGCTTTTTTATTTATTTACTTACTTATCCAACTCCTGTTCGGAATCGGACAACCGCTGTTCCAGAAGCGAACAAATTATCCTGTCTGTAAGGGTCCTCTTGTCCGGCTTACCCTAAAGCCTTTACTTGCCATAAAACATGCGTACATTGATTACAAAAGTATCTTCGATAGCGAAGCATAAACAGGCCGCATCTGCCAATCCTATTGACTCGATCCGGTGTGAGTGAGGGGGGGCTGCCTTTCAGATTTCTTTTTGACAATTCCTATCAGAAATCTTAATCTCTATTCTTGGTCATCATGAATGTTTGCGGATATTCATTTTTGAATATGAAATCCCTGCAAACTCATATAAATGCAGGATGATGAAAGGATCTCAATATGTCTATAAGAAAACACGCTTTAAAAATAAGGTGCCTTGGACTGGCACTTTTCATCATCGTTTCAGTCGCTTCTTCCCAGCAAAAAAACAGCCTCTCAGACCAGATTGAAAAATACCAGAATATCGCCCAAAGGCTGCTGGAGCAAGGACTCAGGGAGCTTCCTTCCTATTCCATTCTGGAAAAGATCACTTCGGTCGGTCACCGGTTAACCGGTTCTCCGGGAGCGGCCGCTGCCGTGGAATTAACCAGGCAGATCATGATGGAAATGGGTCTTAAAAATGTTCACCTGGAACCGACCACGGTTCCGCACTGGGTCCGCGGGCCTGAGGAAGAGGCCCTTATGATATCCTCTGTTCTAGGAGATCATGCTCTCAGCACAGCAGCCATCGGAGGAAGTGTGGCCACACACGAGGACGGTCTGTCCGCTCAGGTCATTGAGGTCAAGGACTTTTCTGAGCTTGAACGCCTTAAAGAATCGGCCGCGGGAAAAATCATCTTTTTTAACGTGAAAATGGAACCGGGAACTCTCAATACTTTCTCGGCTTACGGAAAAGCCGCCGCCTACAGGGTCAGAGGGGCGGTTGAGGCTGCCAAAAGAGGAGCGGCCTTCGCTTTGGTCAGGTCCCCCACTACAGCAAACGATGATTTTCCCCATACAGGGATGATGAGCTACGAACCCGGCATCACAAAAATCCCTGCTGCCTGCATAAGCACTCAGGGAGCTGATTTGTTAAGCCAATCTCTTAAACTCGACCCTGATCTAAAGGTGTTCATCCGTTTTCATTGCCAGAATCTTCCTCCAGTCCGGTCCTATAATGTTATTGGTGATCTTCCGGGATACGAAAAGCCTGAAGAGATCATCCTGCTGGGCGGACATCTGGACTCATGGGATCTGAGCCCCGGGGCACATGATGATGGCGCCGGATGCACTCATGCTCTGTCTGCGCTATACCTGATAAAAGCACTGGATCTAAGACCGAAGCGGACCATCCGTGCTGTCATGTTCATGAACGAAGAATTCGGCGGCTCCGGAGGCCGCGACTATGCGGCATCTGAAAAAAGAGCTGATGAAAAACATATTTTGGCCGTCGAATCCGACCGGGGAGGCTTCCTGCCCCTGGGAATAGGGATCAATGCCGATGATGCGACACTGGACCGGATGCAGAAATGGATGCCGGTCTTCCGATCCATACAGATCCACTGGATAAGAAAAGGAGGCGGCGGTGTGGATATCGCTCCATTGGGCAAACAGGGGACCGTTCTGGGCGGGCTCCTCCCTGATTCACAGCGCTATTTCGATGTTCATCATTCAGGACGCGACACTCTGGACACCATTCATCCCCGGGAACTGGAATTAGGAACCATTGCCCTGTCTCTCCTTGCTTATATCGTGTCCGAAGAAGGATTGGGCCCCCATATGAAATAGGACACCGGACGTCCTCATTAAATTTTCTTCAGCTGAAGATTTTCTCTACGTTTTATTAGCAATGACGGCAAATTCATTCGACCTTCGATCATAGGGAGTTCCCGCGACATCGGAATAGAGCTCCTTAACGAAAAAACCGGCCTCGACAAACTCCCTCTCAAGGTCCTCAGGCGCAAAATACTGGAACCAGTTGTACACCTGCCTGATGCGCTCAGGCTCAATAATGGTGTACTTATCCAGCACTATTTTCTCTTTATCGTATTTGAAGGTATTTAAAAAGCCATAATACTTGTTCGGTGACCAAAAACCGTCGAGCTGGTTCACCTCATATGTCGCGGCCTCTTCCTTTTGTTCAAATGCCGACATGGAATACACATCGAGAAGAACCGCACCGCCCGGTTTCAATATCTTGTGGAATCTGCTCAGGATCCCTTTTCTTTGTGTTGGGCTGAGGGCGCAGAGATCGCAAAAAATCATCAGCACAAGGTCGAACCTTTCTTTTGTTTCAAACTCCAAGTAGTTCTGATTCACATAGCTGATGTTTAACTGCTCGCGGGCGGCCGCTTCCTTTGCATACTCAATCGATCTCTTAGAGAAATCAATACCTGTCACACTGGCTCCCCGTTTTGCCAAACGCGCTGCATACAATCCGGGACCGCATCCGAAATCAGCTATCCTGCTGCCCCTGCCGATTTTAAATTCAGATGCGATCCATTTCACCGACCGATCCATGAATTCCGCATTTCGCGAAGAAACGTCGATGGACTCATTGAGGTGGAACGAGAGCATCTGCTTTGACGTGTGTTCATCGGTCCATAGATCACTTGCAGTGTAGAATTGGAACGGTTCCGGCCGTTCGTTTATCTTCTCCAATTGTTTAAACATTTCAGGTCAAAGTACCTCCAGGCTCATTGATCTCATTCTAGCAAAACTTTTAAATCAAAACCAGCCCGGCCGGCGACTGGTGAAATTCTACCTGTGGGCTTCCAGAAACACAACCATTGAGAGCCCCTCTCAAATATGCTATATAGATAAAAACCCATGCCTAAAGAAACCCTGTCGCCCAGAGAACGATGGCTGGCGGTCCTGAATAGAGAAAAGCCGGACCGCCTTCCCATGGATTACTGGGCGACCGAGGAGACAACGGACCGACTCAGGAAACACCTGGGATGTGAGAGCGAATTCGAGATATTTAAAAAGCTTCATATCGATAAAGTCATCAAAGTGGAGCCAAAATATGCCGGCCCCGCCCTTTCACCAGGATATGATGAGTTTGGCTGCCAACATAAAAACATGAGCTACGGAACAGGAATCTATGATGAGTGTATCTCACACCCTCTTTCCGATTATGATTCAGCGGAGAAGATAAAGGAAAACTATACCTGGCCTGATCCTGATTGGTGGGACTACGGCTCAGTCAAAAAACAGATCAAAGGAAAAGAGGCGTATCCCATAGAAGGCGGGTATTATGAACCTTTCCTTACCTATAAAGACCTCAGAGGGCCGGAGAGAGCCTTTATGGATTTAGTGGAAAATCCGGAAATCGTGCACTTCTGCCTGGACAGGCTTTTTGACCTGAGCTTTACAAAAACCAAGCGGATCTACGAGCAGATCCCGGGAAAAGTGCTTCTGACCTATGTGGCTGAAGATATGGGTTCTCAGGAAGACCTTATGATCTCCCCTTCACACATCCGGGAATTCCTTCTCCCGAGAATGAAAAAAATCATTGACTTTGTTCACGAGCAGGGAGCTTTTGTGTTCCATCACAATGACGGAAGCATACGGCGGATCATCCCTGACCTTATCGAAATCGGGATCGATATTCTGAATCCCATTCAATGGCGGTGTGAAAATATGGAGCGCCGCCGGCTCAAAGCTGATTTCGGAGAGCAGCTTATCTTCCACGGAGCCATGGATAACCAGCAGACCCTTCCATTCGGAAGCAAGGAGGATGTTAAAAAAGAGGTATTGGAGAATCTCAATACTCTTGGCAGAGCAGGAGGCTATATCCTGGCTCCCTGCCACAATATCCAGTCAAACACGCCGCTTGAAAATATTCTGACCATGTATGAGACCGGCTACACTTACGGATGGACCTAAGGGCTTAAGTGATGAGAGTGACCTTATGTTCTCCGGAGACGATCTCTCCTATGACCCAGGCTTCCTGCCCTGCGGCTTTGAGAGTATCCAGAACGGCCTGGGTCTTATCAGGACCGGATACAACCGTAAATCCGATCCCCATGTTAAAGGTCCGGTACATCTCTTTCTCATGGATCCGGCCTTTTTTCCGTATCCTCATAAAAATATCATTTTCAGGCCAGGAGTCTTTTTTAATCACCGCTCCCATCCCTTCTGGCAGAGTCCGGGGGATGTTCTCATAAAATCCACCGCCTGTGATATGGGCGGCCGCTTTTATCCATTGGCTCTTTAATAGCTCAAGTACTGCTTTCACATATATCCTTGTGGGTTTTATTAATTGCTTCTTGAGCTCCCCCTTTAGCTCCTGTTCATTGAAGATTTCTCGGATCAATGAGAAACCATTGCTGTGGACGCCGCTGGAGCTCAATCCGATAAGCGTGTCCCCCTCCCTGCACGAAGCTCCGTCTAAAATGTTTTCTCTGGAAACCATTCCCACACAGAATCCGGCGATATCTGTCTTATCTCCCGAATACATCCCCGGAAGCTCGGCTGTCTCCCCGCCTATAAGGGCGCATCCTGCCTGTTTGCAGCCTCTGGTTATGCCTTTCATGAGAGAAACCAATTTCTTGTCATTCAATTTTCCGCAGGCAATATAGTCGAGGAAAAAAAGAGGCTCTGCTCCTGAGGCTATGATGTCATTCACACACATGGCCACAAGGTCAATGCCCACTTCTTCATATCTTCCCAACAAATCCGCAAGCAGAAGCTTTGTGCCCACACCATCTGTGGATGCCACCAGAACAGGGTCCTTGAGACCTTTTAACGAGGGCCTGAACAATCCGCTGAAGCCCCCCGCTTCCCCTATAACTCCAGGACGGAAAGTGTCTTTTAAGAGAGGCTTGATCCTTTTGATGAATCGATTCGCTTTATCTATATCAACGCCTGCTTTTTTATACGATAGAGAAGACATGTCCCTTTCCTTCAATCATAGAGTTGTTTCTAGCTATAATATACTAGATAAAAACGAATTATCCAAGTCATTAAGGAGTGAACGCTTCTTTTTTTCGAGCGGCTTTTTCGATGCGCTCCTCAATAGGAGTCACTCCGATCCCAGGCCCTTCAGGAACCTTGATTGTTCCCCTGTTTGTGATTTCCACGGGAGGTTCGATCAAATCTTCCGCAAAATACCTCTGACTTCTCTCTGCTCTCTGTGTCTGCGGCAAAGAAGCACTTATAAAATACCTGAAGATAACCACAGAAAAAGATATCAACCCAGGCATCATTGCGGTGATCCAGTCATTCGGAAACCGGATAAACTTTCATCCTCACCTCCACTTTCTGGTCACAGAGGGAGGGATAGCAGTTTATCAATAAAGACCTTGTCCAAAAATATTGCACTGGCGTCATACGGGATTCAATGTACACAGTAAGGTCAGGACTGAAAGCAAAGAAGACACCGAACGGGTAGGCAAATACATGATAAGGCCTATCCTTTCGCTTAAAAGATTATCCCTGCATGAGGGGCAGGTCCTCTATCAATACGGAAACCACAGCTCTGAGAGAGAGTCCATGGATTGTCCCTGCGGAGGCAGGGGAAAAATGAGAAAAAAAGAATCCGATCCTTTGTGTCCCCTTGTTTTTGAAGATGAAGATCCCTTTATACCGTCTAAAGGATGGGCTGAGATGATAAAGAAGGTCTATTTTCCTGATGTTCTCTCTTTTCTGTGGGTTTCTTGTTGACCAGACGTGTTTTTTGTGTGTATTATTAATGATGATGTTTTGCTGAGGGCGGAAATTTAATCAAATGAAGGGAAATTTATCACCAACAGAAAAAACGAAATTCCTATCGTGTCCAACATTGAGTGTAAACGGCCCGATGAGGACATCGGGCCCTACAATTCTAATATAAATTCAAGTCTTAAAGGTCCGGCCAATAATTTAATGCAAACTTCTAAGTAGCGAGCCAACAACATCCTGTATAAATAAAGGTTTATTATTTTAAAAAATCTTGTTAATTATATGATAATATGATAATATATTCTTCATGAAAAAAGTTGCTGAAATTTTTAAAGCCCTATCAGATCCTACACGACTGCGGATAATTATGCTCCTTCTTGAAAACGATCTCTGTGTCTGCGAACTAATGTACATTCTTAAAATGGAACAATCAAGAATTTCCCATCAGCTCCGCTTTCTTAAATACGCCAGTCTGGTCGAAGACAGAAGAGACGGCCGCTGGATAATATACTCTATATTAAAGGAAAAAAGGAAGCTCTTAGAGCTCATCTTAAAAGAAGCTTTGGCTAAAGAATTCAAAAGCAGACAAGAAATAAAGCAGGATTTAAAAAATCTTCAGCTCTGCCTTAAAAAATACATGAGGAAAGTATCGTCCAAAATATAGCCAAAAATATCTTGACAAGATTGATTTTTTGACATATATTTTAAACATATATGATTTAGATATATGTTTAAAATGTTAAATAAAAAAACACCTATCAGAGAAAATTCTTTAGAAAAGGAGTGCGATTATTCTCTGCACAGAGTATCAAGATTCACCCAGCCCAGTCTGCTTCTATTCTTATCTAAAAAACCTTCTTATGGTTATGAACTAATTGAAAAATTGAGAACACTTGGTTTTCATAAGGAATCTGTCGATGTTGGTGCTGTCTATAGAACATTAAGAAAATTAGAAAAAGAGAAATTTATCAAATCTTACTGGGAAAAATCAAAAATAGAAAGAAAAAAAAGAATATACCATATAACTGATAACGGCAAAAGGCTCTTAGCTTTGTGGGTGGAAAGAATCAAAGAAAGAAGACAGGCCTTAAATAAATTCATCAAAATATATCAACAAGAAATTAAAAATAGACATCAATGAAAAAATGTAAATTCGGCTATTGTAAGTGGAAAGGGACTTGAATTAATTTACACTTCTCCCCTCAATTATCAACTTAAAAGAAAGGAGTAAATCAATGAATCAAAAAGAACTATTAGAAATGGCCATTAAATTTCATGGACACAAATGTCCGGCTATGCCTTTGGGTTTGAGAGCTGGCTGGGCCGCAATGAAAAAATTAGGAGCAGAGCGGGCTTCAAATAAAGAAGTCTTTTGTTACCTGGAAACAGGTCCAGCTCATGCTATGATGTGTTTTGGCGATGGCGTTCAAGTGGCCACTGGTTGCACCTATGGCAAAGGAAATATTGAGAAGCTTAACTACTCTAAAATTGGCATCATTGTCATTGATGTTAAAAATAAAAAGGCTGTCAGGGTGAGTATAAATCCAGAATTCCATAAAATGGCCTTAGGCTCGCAATTTGTCCAGATGAGAAAAGATGGGATTGAACCCAAGGACATCTCCCCCGAAATTGTTGACCCTCTCACAGAGAAAGTTATGCAGGCGCCAGACGAAAAGCTGTTCAAAATAAGTAATATTTTTGATTATGACTTTAAGCCTAAAAAATCTACTTTTGAGCTGCACGAATGTGAAAAATGCGGTGAAACTGTCTTTGCTACTGCGGTCAGATTAGTGGACGGTAAAACCCTCTGTCTTCCCTGTTCAGAATATGAAAAAGCGCTCTCGGTTTAAAGCGACATTCCTGTTTCTTCTTATTTCAATCTTTATCCTTACCTTTCTAAGCAGTTTAAGTGGGGCTCAATCTGCTCCCTGGGAATATTACAGCAAATACAAAATTATAGTTCCTGTTTCCTGCGGCAACTTGGCTGCCAAGTTAAGCTTCAAAGAGGAAGCCAGATTCAGAGATAACGCTCACTACTACAACAAAATCCCTGTTGGTATTTCAGCCAAAGTAAACAAACACTGGGAAATCGGTTTTTTTTATGCTTTAAAAGATAAAAAAAACAAATCTCATTGGAAAAATTACCACCTTATTTGGCCTGAAGCAATTTTTCATACATCTCTAAGTTCAATTGTTATCGATGATCGCCAGCGGGTTGAGCTCCACTTAACTGACAGAGACCAGCGCTACCGAAATTTCCTGAGAATTAAATTTTATACTTTAAATGGAAAGCTTATTCCCTGGATTGGAAATGAAATCCGCTACTTCTTTAAAAGAAATCAAATAGCCATGAATGAAGCCCTAGCTGGGATAATGTTCAAGCCCTTTACTCATCTTACAATAAATCTTTACTATGATTATCGCCTAATCAAAAACAAGAAAAATATTTGGGAAAAGGCTAATGTATTTCAATCTATGATAATCCTTCAATTCTGAAGAGGAGGAAATGATGATCATATATATTATTGCTGGTATTATCACTTTTATATTTACTACGGTTTTGACTATAGCTGGAGTAGGAGCTGCTTTTATCCTCATTCCCGTTTTCCTGGCTCTTAAAATTCCAATAAGAGAGGCTATGGCCACTGCTTTGCTTCTTAATTCCATAGCCATGATTTTTGCCTCTCGAACATATATCAAGCGCAAACTCGTTGTTTTCAAAACAGCCATTCCCATTCTTATTGTGGCTACTGCCCTCTCACCCATTGGGGCCTATACCAGTAAATATGTGTCACGAGAAGTACTTCTCTGGCTCTTCTCAGCTTTCTTAATATTTGCGGGATCCATGATGCTATTTTACACATCGCAAGAAAAAGAAAGAAAAACCTCCACTGCTACTTTAGTTGGCTATGGAACAGGAGTTGGCTCTTTAGCTGGTTATTTAGGGGGACTTTTAGGTGTAGGTGGAGGAAATTTTATTGTTCCTGTTTTAGTTTGGCTGGGCTTTAATCCCAAAAAAGCATCAGCTACAACCGCTTTTATTGTCATTTTTTCTTCTTTTTCTGGATTTCTAGGGCATGCCTCTTTGGGCCACATGAATATTCAATTGCTCTTAATCACTGCTATTGGCTCAAGCATTGGCGCTATCCTAGGAGCCTGGCTTATGGGAGAAAAACTAAAATCTCGCCAGGTAAAAAAAATTATCGGTATTATTCTTTTTGGCATAGCTGCTAAAATGATCTGGAACCTGGTAGCCTAAAACATGGCCAATTATTACCTTGCTCCAATTATCTTTTTCTTTATTTCTTTTGTTTTTTCTATGCTGGGCATGGGAGGAGGACAGCTCTACATTCCTATCCTCTATTGGTTGGGAATGGATTTTAAAAATCAAGCCATTCCTCTAGGACTTTTATTAAATTTCTGCACCCAATTTTCTGCTTTTATTACCTATCTTAGAGCAAGGCTTGTTAGATTTAGAATTGCTCTTCCTTTTGCTCTGATGATGATTATCTGTGCCCCATTGGGAGCCTTAGTTAATTTCAGCCTTCCCGCCAAACCAATAATCTTTCTCTTTGCTCTTTTTACTCTTTTTGCCTCTACCCTGGTTTTATCAGGATGGAAGCCCGTTAAAAAAAAATTGGGAAAGAAAGAGGAGCTAATCATATCTCTTATCGTCGGATCTCTTCTAGGATTTTTGGTTGGGCTTACTGGAAGAGGCGGGGGCTCTTTTATAGTTCCAATTCTGCTTATTATCGGTCTTGGACCTAAAAACGCTGCTGCAACATCTTCTTTCATTGCCAGCTTTTCTTCTATTTCTGGTTTTATCGCTCACCTCTTTAAAGCCCGACTAAACTTCTGGGTTTCAGCGGCTACTATAGCCTCTGTTATTTTAGGCTCCCAGCTTGGTTCTCATTTTATGGCGGCAAGACTAAAATCCCGAACTATAAAAAAGATATTTGGGATTGTGCTAATTT
>JAGGYH010000036.1 GCA_021162615.1 Candidatus Aminicenantota bacterium | reverse complement strand
GAAGAGGAACCCCACCTTTTTTGTGCATTGGTAACGTTGACTTTATTGTATTTGAAGCCCTTTTTCTGTACATACCATCTAACTCTTTCTGAGATTTTTTCATAAGCCCTCTTTTTGTACCATTCAATAAACAGCTTTCTCGCCTGTGATAATGCATTTCTTGAAAGATAAAACCCATTCTCGAATTTCAACGGCACTTCCTGATTAACCACTATTTTTAATCTGTAATACTTGCCAAGATATAAAAATCCCTAACCGTCAACAAACTCCTTAGGGGAAAATTTTGGGTCTCTCGCCTCTATATCTCTTCTCTTTTGCTCAATCCATTTTTTGTGTTTAAAAACAACTCCCATTATCTTTTCATCACTTACATCAAAAGGAGCTCTTACAATTAGCGTAGCATTATCTGTTATCTGTAAAGTGATGGTTTTCCTTTTTGTCCTTACTATTTTTTCAATATCCATGTCCATGAGATCACTTCCCGTAAATGTGATAAGCAAGCTCCATCAACTTTTGGGCTATTTCATTTCTTTTGCCAAATAATATTTTGTTTATACCTGCTCGATATGTAGCAATATCAGCCTTTACCGCAGACTCTTCTTTTTTAGAGGGTTGATGACCCCCGAACAGATCCATTACGGAATGGCCAAAGGCATTTATGCAAACCGTTCTGAGGTTCTTGAGAAGGCTTTTTTGAAACATCCTGCGTGTCTCATTATCATTGACATATTCCGTCTTTCTTCTCCCATTCCTTTCCTCCAAGCTTGATTTTATGTCAAACTTTTCAGTGTGTCCACAATATCGGGGGAAGTCCAAGCTGCCACAATGGTTTGAGGATTATAATGAGTATCATCCGCGTAAAGGCTTGAAAATGATGTCTCCAGGAGAGTATATAAAACTTATTGAGAGGACCTTTTAGTGTCCGTTTTTATGGGGGCAACTCCGCTCCTTCGCGTCTTCCACTTCAGGAATCCCTGGATCAGCGTTCTTCCGGATTTCAAGAAATCTTTCATAGTGTTTTTTGGCATTTTCCTCATTCCCTATCTTTTCATAAATTTTGGCAATATTGTAACTCACTAAAGATGCTTCCCTGAAAAAGTAAAAATGCTCAGGTATACTATATACGGGAAGCATCACATCATTATGGAATTTCAGGTATTCTTGAACCGTCTTTTCCAAGTCTCCCTTAAGTTCATAAGAAGCGATTAACAACCTTCTGTAATGTGCAGAATCAGATTGTGTGGCAGGAGAGGCTTTATCCAGATTGTTTTGGAGCTCATCGCCTTTCCCCTGTGCAAAAGAGAGTTCTGCCATCAGCAAATGATATAAATCAAGATAGAGAACATCATTGTTGAATTCTTGAATTTTTTGTCTCAGGTTGTTAGCCTGGGATTGAACCCCTTCAAAATCTTTTCTTTTTACCAGCGCCATTCCTTTCATATAATCTGTTATAAGAGGAACAGGATTGAAGTTTTGACTGTAGATTTTTTTGCTGACCTTAATGGCGGCATTATACTCTGAAAAAGCCTCGGTATATTTGTTTCGAAGGACGAGGATTCTCCCCAAATCCAGATGCGTGTGCATTTCTCTTTGGGCATGGTCTTGTTTCTGCGCCAGAGATACAGCTCTTCTGAATTCATTTTCAGCCAGACTGTATCTGCCCTCAAAGAGATAAGAATACCCCATAAATCGAGAGGCGAGAGTCTTTGCAGCGGGGGAATATTGGGCATAAATTTCATATTTTTCCCTTGCTTTATCTGCCTCTCCTTGAAGGAGAAAGGTGGTGCCGATATCCTGATGAAAGTAATGCCAATTGGGATTTTTTTGCAGTCCTTGCTCTAGATAAGCGACAGCCTCATCATAGTGGCCAACCATCATCAGGGTTTCCCATGCCGAATCGTAAGGATTGTACTCATTTGGCTGGAGTGCGATGTATTTTTTCAAAGCAGAATGGACGCCTGAGGGATTATTTTGATAAGCATGGGCATAGGCCAGCATATTGTAGGCATTGGCTTCCGTGGGATCGATTTCCAGAACAGTATTTAACAATTTCTTTAAATTTTCTGCATCTTGACAGTAAGAATAAATGCCCATAAGAAAAAAATACCCGTCTTTATCCTTGGGATATTTTTCAATCATTTTTTTTGCCAAAGAGGAGGTCCCTTCAAGGTCCCGTTTGATAAAGAGAGCGGTTTGGATATCGATCATCATCTGTTCCCGTTCTGTAGCCTTATGTGAATACTTATTGGCGGTTTCCATTGCTTCTTTTACAGAAGAAAGGTCAAAGAAGGGATCCCATATTCGATTTCCATAATTGGCCTCTGCAGATGCCAGACGCACATAAGCCATCGCAAAGGTAGGATCAATATCAATGGCTTTCCGAAACTCATCAGCCGCTTCTCCAAGTCTCCATCGCATGAAGTTGTCCATGCCTTTTTGGTAGTGCTTGTAAACTTCCAGAGAATCTGTGGTCACATCAGCGATTTTGAGTTTTTGGTCTGTTTTTTCTGAAATTATCCCAAGGGTCGTGCCAATTTTTCCCGTTAAATCATCCACCATGGTAAAGACATCTTCATTGATTCGGCCTCCCTCGACCTGTTCCGAACCAATGATAGCGCCTGTCTGAACATCGGCCAGATTGGAGGTGATGCGGATTCTGTCGCCGACCTGGATGATGCTTCCCGTGAGTATGGTATTTACTCCGGCCTGTGTGGCAACCTGTGTGGCTGTGGTTTTGTCAATGGATTCGATGTCCTGTTTGCCGAGCTGCCTGAGTATATCAAAAAGCCGCTGGCTGCTCACCACTTCAACGCCGTCAATACGACTCAGGTTTGTGGTCAGCATATCCACCAGAATCTTATCCAGATCCTGGGTCTGTGTCCGGTTCTCAAAATACATAACAGCCAAGGAGGGCTTATCAGAGACAGAAGATAGGGTTTTCTTTGAAGGAAGGAACTGCCAGATGGCAATAGCAATAAGGATAAGGACAACAAGGGCTGCTGCGGGTATCCAGAGCTTCTTGAAACCAAAGGTAACCGTTATCTCCCGGGATGTCAGAGGCTTTGGTTTGGCAGCGATTTTCTGGGCTGTGGGAATGCCTTTTTCAATGCGATCCAGTTCAGACCAAATCTCTCTGGCATTTGGAAAGCGTTTTTCTTTATCTTTTTCTAGACATTTGAGGATGACTTGATTCAGGTCATCCGGGATCTGTTCATTCAATTCATTTGGAGGTTTGGGCGGTTCGCTTTTGTGTTTGACACCGATGGTGAAAGGAGTGTCTCCCTCAAAAGGGACTCTTCCCGTCACCATTTCATACAGGATGATGCCCAGGGAATAGATGTCGGACCGCTGGTCCGCTTCCTTGCCTTCCACCTGTTCCGGAGACATGTACTCCGGAGTGCCGATCATCATGCCGGCACCTGTGATGCTTTTGGCTTTAAGTGAACGGGCGATCCCGAAGTCCATGATCCGGGCGTTTCCCTGCTTATCGATCATAATGTTCTGGGGTTTGAGGTCCCTGTGAATCACGCCCAGCTTATGAGCTTCCATCAAGCCCTCACACACCTGCTTGGCAATGGAGATTGTCCGGGCTGTACTCAGAGGAGCGGCTCTTCTGATAAAGCTTCGCAGGTCCTCACCGGGGACATATTCCATGGTGATGAAATAGCTTCCTTTTTCTTTGCCCAGGTCATACATGCGGCAGACATGGGGGTGAGATATCTTGCGGGCTGATGTCAGTTCGTTCCGAAACCGCGCCCACTGTTTTTTGGTCTGAAGCAATCTCAGATTTTATGAGTTTAAGCGCGATTTTCTCTTGGGTTTCTTTGTCCAATGCCTTGTACACCCGCCCCATTCCACCCTGTCCCAATCCCTCGATGATCTGGTAGCGGTCGGCAAAAGTTACACCAGTGGTCAGCTCCTGTTTGGGCGTTTCTGCGGTTTGGGTGGGGCCAATATCTTTAAGGGAAGAAAGTTGGGTGCCGCACTCACCGCAGAATTTTTTTGTGTCGGGATTCTTTGTTCCGCAATTAGGGCACTGGATGGTCATTATGATTTCCCCTTAGTTTCATCAATTTTCAACCGTTAGAGTGATTTTCTCCCCAATCATACACATAAAAATGGATACCAGTCAATATTTTTAGATTTTAGGATTATTGAATGAACCAAATCAGAAAAATTTCATCATTGATAATACACACAAAAAACACGTCCGGTCAACAAGCAACCCACAACGGTGGAACGAGGGTCTATTAAATAGTCCCCTTGAAAATTGGTGATCCATCCCCTCTCATCGTTCAGGATCATCCAAGATTGAATCTTAGCCCAGGCAGAATATTGGGTGATGAAATGAAGAACAAAACTTTAATTTGTATAATGCAGCTCTATATAATTTTCTGAAATAGCTTTGTCAAACGAGTTAATGATTGTTTTTGCAACAGTTTCATCAATCTTAATATTTTCCTTAATAGAAACACCTACAGCCATATTTCTTCCGTGATTTTTTGCATAATAAAGGGCATGGTCTGCAATTGTTATAGCTTGTTCACAATTAAATTCTCTGGGGAATTCAGAGCTGAATGGAAATGGAACAAATCCGATTGAACAGGTTTTTGTAATTTGCTCTCCATTTTCTAATACAAATTTTGTGGACTCAACTTTTTTTCTCAACCTTTCTGAAAACAAGTATAGAAAATTTTTGTTAGTTCTTCTAAGAATTACCAGAAACTCTTCACCGCCCCATCTGATAACAATATCGTCGAATCTCACTATTTCAATTAGAATATTACTGAATTTTTTTAATACCATATCTCCCGAATTATGGCCGAATGTGTCATTAACGTTTTTAAAATGATCGATATCCACTATGAATATCCCGTATATTGGATTTTGCACGTTTTTTCTTCTATTTTTGGTTGGGCTGTAAGGTAATGACTGTGAAATTAAGTTATTTGTTTCGGGTTTTAAAACATCATTAAAAAAACGCCTGTTCCTCAATCCAGTCATAGAATCGGTTAAAGATATCTCCTTAAGCGATGCGGCAAGGTTGATATTTTCTTTGCTTAGTTTCATTGAATTTATGGTTAAAGAATGCATCCTGAATAATGTGATTATCATAATTATGTAGAATAGAATCCCCATAACACCCATGGCCAGGTATTTTGTATCACCTATAAGAAAAAAATTAACTGTTCCTGGTATAAATCCGGGGATACTGTATGCAAAGAAGGCTTTTTTATTAATTGAAAAGCTTCCCAAAGAACCTGCAGTCATGCCGCCCAAAGCAAAATATACAAAGACCTGATATTCGAATTGTTCTTTTGGAAAAGGAAAAACACCTGCAGCTCCAAAAATTACACCGACAAGTACGGTTAATCCAATAAACAGATAACTCCACGTCCTGGTTTTAATTATTAGAGGCCATTTTTTATATAACAGAAAAGAAATTGAGCGAAAAATAACAAACATAAAAATTAGGCAGAGCCAAGGCAGCAGAATTTTGTGTGAAATAACCCGCCAGAGCACAATTGTGATGATGAGCGAATTTATCAGGAGTGAAATAATAGTAGCAGGTATTATTTTATATAAAAAACTTGTTACTTCCGATTCTAAAGATTCCGTACTCACAATTTAATCTTACCACAATAAATCAAATAGGAACACATATAATGGTTTATCAGATTCAGGCCAAAAAGGGTTGTAATTTAAGGGTGTATCTCCTTATATTAATTTATCCTGCGAATCTTCCCAATGCCCACAGGAGGACTGCTCCTATTAGGGTTCCTGCATAAGTCCATACAGGCCGCCTCTCAAATAAATTCTCACTATTTATTCCAATCCAGTATCCCAAAGGAACAAACACCACCGCCGCTATTGCTGCTAAACTACCTCCAATAAATATATGGTTAATAACCTTTGGCAATCCACCAGCAATCCAGTATTTATATTGAATGATATAAGTAATTACAATGGCAAAAAGCGCATATCCACTATATGCACTTAATGCACCTGTTAGACTTGACCTAAAAGAAATTTTCCTCTCATTCTTCATTAATAAACTTGAAAAAACATCAAATGCTAGACCAAGGGTAAAAATTCCCAGAAGATGGCAGAAAAACGGAGCTGCATTTGCAAGCTTGAAAATTACTGCAACAATCCCAATAACTGTCGATGAACCTGGTTTATTCACAATGCCTCTTGCAATAGCCATGATAATAAATGCCCAGGCTGCAAGGATCATAGCATAATGAGGTATATTATACGTTGATAGAACTCCCCCTCCAGCAACCTCACCTATTCCCCAAAGCGAGCCAAAAAGCAGTAACCATGACCAGTTCTTAAATTTTCTCATTCTTTTTCTCCTTCCTTATTATAGACAAGGTTAAACATTCCGGATTTTCCGGTAGTCCATCTAGAGATTTAATCATACCTAAAACAATATTTTCTGTATTCTTTCTTACAAATGCATTCAGCCGAACCGGCTTTCCATCAATCTCCAAATAAACACGGGGTCCTTCGTACTGAATGCTGTTTTCAATAAAGTTTGAAATCTCATTTATTTGATCATGATGAAATACTGGTTTATCTACAGCGACTTCTACATCAGAAACAACAGCGGCAAGTTCTTTCATCGAACATTCCACATTCTCGGCTATTCCTTTACGCAGCACTTCAATTTTTTTGAGAGATTTTTCATTCCTTCCACCTTCTATAAAAACAAAATCGTGTTTTTTAAAAAACTCTGCAGCTGTCTCTGAAAAACCCTTTTTAGCCGATATTTTTTTGATTACTGCTAGTCGATTTTGGGATACTACAGTAACCCCATCTGCCCCTGCCTCTACAAACTGCCAGGAATCTTTCCCTTCAAGATCTAAATCAAATCCATGAGCACAGTGCTTGACAACAGCAACGGAATGTCCGCGTTTCTTTAATTCCACTAGAAGTCGCTTTATCAATCGTGTCTTACCAGTTTTGGATTGTCCAACAACAGCAAAAATCCTCATGGAAACCTCCAGATTAACTCCTAATATTCTTCCCTCTTCAGGAAAATGATATATAACACATGAAATATTTGATGTCAAACATACCCACCCCAATGAAGCGATTCTGCAACTTCGCACAAAAAGCGAAAATTTCTATTAAGATAGAAGATTTTTCTATTAGGAGTTTCGTATTAAGGGGATTTTGTTTATATTTGATTCCACAAAGCACCGTGTATGCCTGACTTTCTCGAATGATCAGAAGTTTTTTCTTTAAACTTCGGATTGCTGATTGCCGGGATAAGCTATATTTACTATTTAAGTATATTGGCTTTTATCCCAAGCTCGATATAGCGCCCTCTCCATGGAAATCCGGGCTCAGAGTAAATATAATGGTTAAAGACATTAGTGATTTTGATAAACAATTCAGTTCGTTTAAACTGGTAGGAAATAATTGTGTCAAGGTTAAAATAAGAAGGAATATCCAGCAGTTCTTTTGATTGATAATCGAGCCAGGATGATGAAGATGCCACCAAGCCCAAAATTACAATTCTGAATCGTTGGGAAGGGTAGATAGTAAAATCAAAATTTAAGCTGTGTCTTGGGAGAGCATCTAGCGGTCGGTCGTCACTTTTGTTCTTGTGGTCAAGGAAAGTATAGTTTATCGTTGTTGAAAGCCATGGAAAAGCTTTTTGAAATTGAAGTTCAAATCCATTGATATAAGCTTCTTCTATATTAAAATATCTGCGGCGGAAGTCATACTCCGGAAGACGGAGGCTGTCTATCATGTTTTTGAAACTGGTCAAAAAGACAGAGCCCGTAAGGAAGAATATTTTATTGTATGTAAATCCTAATTCGCAGTTACTTCCATCTTCACTCAGAAGGTCTGGGTTTCCTGATGAACTCGAGTACATGGAACGCATGGAAGGAAATTTTGATTTCTTGGAAAAGGAGAGATGGAGGTCTATATATTCCAAAGGGGAGTATTTAAGACCAATGAGAGGATTAACTTTTGATGAATTTTTTCCAATAAACTTATCTAGATAATCATAACTTAATCCAAATACAAGTTTCCATCTCTTGAAAAAAGATATATGATCTTCGATACCGGCTGAAAATGTATCCTGGTTGTATTTATTCCAGGATTCTCCTAAATCATCCTGAGTTCGTGCTATATCTCTCTTATAGTTGATGCTGAATTTTAATGAGTTTGAAGGACTCATAGCAATGTCTGCAAGAGAGAAAAAGCCTAATACAGAGTTGTCGAAAGTGCTTTCGAAGCGGCGATAGGTCATTTTTGAATCTTCGAATTGGTCGAGTGTATTGTCATAATGGACAAAATAACCTCGAAAGCGGAGTGTGGATTTTTTCCCCAGGGCAGTATAACCGCCTGCGTTCAGTGTATAACGGTTCCAGTTTTTAAAACGCCAGTACCGTGGTTTATAAGCATCAAGTTGTGGCGGCATAGCATAATTGGATTTGTATATTCCTCCGTTAAAGAGAATTTCAGTGCTGCTGGATGGGTAATAGTAAATTTTTGTATTAAGATTTAATCTTTCATACTCTGTGTTTGACCTTTCGATTCTATTCCCTTCATCTTGACTTGGGAAATAAAATCCATCTGAATCCTGATAAAGCATATTTCCTGCAAAGGCGAAGCGTTTCAGTTGAAATGCTGAATTTAATCCCAGGCTGAGTGTATTTTTTTCTCCATATGATGTGTGAAAAGATAGTGTTGGTTTGACAGATGGTCTGCGTGTTATAACATTAACTATTCCACCTAGAGTATTAGGCCCGTAGAGAACAGATGATGGCCCTTTGGTGAGTTGAAGGGAATCGATCCCATAGGTAGATATTGTTTTTAGATCAAACGTACTGTAGTAAGGCTCATACACAGGAATTCCATCGATTAATAGTGCAATCCGTTTTGAATCCATGCCCCTTAGCTTTAATGTGTATGTGGATTTATCTCCAAAAGTCACCATCACTCCTGGAGCGTATCTAATAGCTTCTGAAAGGTCGAGTGGTTTCATGTGTTCAATCTTTGTATTATCCAGTCTTGTTACCGTTGAAACAGGGAGGTCTCTAGGAGCTTCGGCAACGACAAGAATTTCTTCCGTAATCTTTAGTGTCTTTTTTGATTTTGTCTTCTTTTCATCTTCTTTTTGTTTTTCTTGGGAAAAAGTTAAACAAGGTAATAAAATTAGTGCCCAAATGATAAAATTAATAGTGATTTTTTTGAGAGGGTGATTTGATGAATTATTCATTATGATATCTCCTTTTCAAATACGGAAGGCAAAACTGTTTCCTGTTTTACCCTGTCGGTCAAAGGCCGTGGCTGAAGAGCTTTAGTACCCTTGACTCGGAGAAAGCAATAAATCTAGCATAAAATAAATATATTGTAAACAGAATGATTTTTGCTAAGCTTCTGACAAATATTCTATTTCTTTCCGGCAAGTGCTGTTGTCATTATTTGAGTTAGATTATTGTCTTTAAGCCAGAAAATATTCGCTTTTTCTTTGGTTTTAGAAAGAAATTGGTCAAGAATGCTTTCCCTTAGGACAATAAGAATATTTTGAGGCTGATTAAATAGGAAGCAAGCTGCTTTCCATAGTCCTTTCTCTTTCATTTCTAACGGACCAATTTCATCTATTATGGTTAGATCGCAGTTCTGGAAATCAAGTATAGATTCTTCTGCTTTTTTCAACCCTTCCGGGATAAAATAATATTGACCCGACTTTTCCCATTCAGGGTTTCCATCCAACCTTGCCAGTGCAAATAATTCTTCTGATTTTATATTAAACCCGTTATATCCTTTATGAGTTTTGGATTCATAAAAAGCAGGGCTTAATAGTCCGTTTATCTTAGATCCTTTAGTTTTTAATGTGTCGCACATTTTCTGAAGGAAAGAGGTTTTTCCTGAATGGATTTTTCCTGTAAGAATATAGATGTTTCTATCCTTCAAGTGCTTGAATGAATTAGAAT
>JAGGYH010000101.1 GCA_021162615.1 Candidatus Aminicenantota bacterium | reverse complement strand
TTTACAAACTGTAATTGGTAGAAAATAAGGGAATTACGATAATAACTCAGCATAATTTTAAACTCAGCATACTACGGCTTATGCAAAGCTTTGCATAAGCCGTAGTAGCGGACCATGACCTGTCCTTTATCCGGAATATGTAAGGTGACTCGGACGATAAACTCCAGATAATCCATAGGCTATGTCTCAGAGCTGTGCTTTCCGTATTGATAGACCACCTGCCTCAGCGCTTTAACTCTATAAAGAAAGACAAGCAACTATCATTTTTCGTGGTCAGGATATCATTGAGATTACACAAGAAAATTATTCATACCGTAAGGAATCAACTGGGTCAGAAGCCGCTGCTTTTACGGAATGCCAGCCCACGGTAAGAAGCGCCACACCGAACGCCAGAAGAGCGGATAATAAAAAAATCCCGATTCCCATGTCGATCCGGTAAGCGAATTGAGCCAGCCATTTTTTCATGAAGTAATAAGCCACAGGCCAGGCAATCAGGTTGGCGAGGACGATGGATGCTGTGAATTCAGAGGATAACAAAATCAGAATCTGGGAATACGAAGCACCAAGCACTTTCCGGATGCCGATTTCTTTAGTCCTTTTAGCGGCTACATAAGAGGCCAGGCCCAAAAGCCCCAAACAGGCGATCAAAATGGAAAAGCCGGCGGCATAAAAAAAGGCCTTCTCAAACACCGCATCCTTCGCGTACATCCCTTGGATCTCTTGATCCAGGAAGCTGAATTCAAACGGGAATCCTGGTGCAAACCGCTTCCAGACCTCCTTGGCATGGCTGACCAAGTCAGAGAGATTGTCCCCGGAGTATAAAATTCCTCCATAGGACATCCAGTCTTCATTGTAGCTTATGAGGATTGGATTGATCTCCTGGTGAAGCGACCGGCAGTGAAAATCCTTGATCATACCGATAATTTCGATCTCCTCGACCGGGAAAGCTGTTAAATTTCCTCTGGGGATGTAGGGAAGGTGCGTACCGACAGGAGATTCCAAACCGAATTTCCTTACCGCTGTCTCATTGATGACAACGGCCCGAAGGTGGTCGCTTTGCCGGTGCAGATCCAAAAACCTTCCTTCCAGAAGTTCCAGGCCATAGACATCGGCAAAATCAGAATCCGCACTGTAGTGGGTGAAACCGATGTACTCTTCACCAACCTTGAACGATTCATTGTTCCACGGCCGCCCCGGATATCCATGAGAAAAAGACACTTCCAGAATATCAGGATGATGGAGAAGTTCGGTTTTGATGCTTTCAAGATTCCGGTGAAATGAATCCAAGCGAGGCTGTGGGAAAGTAATTACGTTTTTGGCACTGAAACCGAGGTCTTTGTTCTGTACAAAGCGAATCTGATGGGTGATGGTCATTGTCCCGACCAGAAGAATCACGGAAACCGCAAACTGGAAGATAATCAAAGCCTTGCGGAAAAAGGATCCTTTTTTCCCCTGTGTGGCATCTCCTCTGATGACGGTGACGGGCTGAAAAGCGGATAGGTAAAAAGCCGGATAGAGGCCAGCCAAAGTCCCAATGACAAAAGCCAGTGCTGCAAGACAAAAGAGCATCCCGGGTTCAAACAGACTCCCCATACGAATGCCTACAGCAAAGGCCTGATTGAAGGGCGGGAAAAAGAGAACCGCAAAGATAAGGGACACACCCAGTGATACCAGCGCAATGAAAACAGACTCCGAAAGAAACTGTCTCATAAGATTTTTCCGCACCACGCCAAGCACTTTTTTAATGCCGATCTCTCTTGCCCGGGTAGACGCGCGGGCAGTGCTGAGGTTGACAAAATTAATCCCGGCAATGGTGACGATAAAGACCGCGATAGTGAACAGGATCCATAAAAGAGTCCTGTTTCCATGATTTCCCTGGAAGTGGATATCTGAGAGATAAATGTCGCTCACCGGAAACAGGGAAAATTCATCCTTGGGCCGCCCTGCCCTCTCGAAAACCGAAGCCATATGGGCATCTATTTTTCGGTTGACCTCTTCCAGATCGTGTTCTTCGGGCAGCAGCACATAGGTAGGATAGCTATTGTATTCGTAATTGCGGTCAGCATCCGGGCCTCTGATGGATCGCAGCGTCAGGATGGAAGCAAAGACATTCAAGTCCAGATGGGAATGTGCCGGCTTTGTCACCACTCCGGTTACAGTCATTTCATAGCGGCTGTTAAGGGTGACGACTTTTCCGATCGGATCCTTGCCTCCGAACAGGTTTTTGGCAACTTCTTCGGTCAAGACAATAGAGAAGGGCTGGTTCAGGACGGTCTCAGGATTCCCGGCCTTGAAGTCATAGGTAAAGACTTCGAACATGCCCGGATCGACCCATGCATAGGTCATATCCTTGATCATGATATTCTTCTCGTGTTCTGTTTCTGACTCCCGGTACTGAAGCGCAGAGTCGCTCTGTAAGCCGAGACGGGTGTACTTCACGATCTCCGGGATATTCTCAGAAAGCTCCAGAGCCGCCGCTGAAATGATATACTGCTGTCCTTTATCTCCGCCCATCATGATGGTGTACATTCGGTCGAGGTGTTCGTTTTCTCTGTCGAAGCTCAGTTCGTTTTGGATGAAAAGGGCTATATATATGACAACTGTAAAGCTGACAGCCAGGCCGAAGATATTGATGAAAGAATACCCTTTATGCCTCCGGAGATTGCGAATCGATATTTTTAAATGATGCTTGAACATGCTTAAACTCCCTCTTATTTGCAGACAGATAAAAAAATACAAAGCGGCCAGCACCTGAAACCAGTACCAGGTCTTGGCAAAAAACAGACCTCTTTCCTTGACCACTTCCCGGTAACTCTCTTCCAGATCACATACGGTTGTGTCATAACCCCCGTCCGGGAATATCTTCCGGAAAAGCCATCGAGTTGCCTTTGACGGTTCGATTTTCCCATTGTTCTTCATAGCCTATCCTCCGTTTGTATTGGGAACCGCTTCCCACATCTTTCGTTCCATCTGCTTGATTTCTTTTAAGGCTTCATGGCCCAAAGGAGTGATGGAGTAGATACGCTTGCTTCGTCCTCCTCTCTCCGGCAAAGGGTCGGTCAGGGAAGAGGTCAAATATCCCTTTTTGACGAGCTGTTCCAAAGAGATGAAAAGAGCGCCGTACGACCATATTTTTCCTGTTACATCCTTCAGCCGCCTGCGTATCTGTACGGAATAGGCCTCTTCCTTAAGATAAAGAGCCGCCAGCAGGATGAATTCTTCAGTCCGTGAAAGTAGTTTCATTTTTACCTCGCCTATTTATTTCTATTTTTAGGACATATCATTCATTACTAAAGACTCCTCCTCATCCAGAAAGGTTGCATTTTTTCGAAATATACTTATTTGATATTTTGGAATTATTTATCTTCCTCTTTGATGAGCCGGGAGGAAAATTCTTTTACTTTTGTCTGCCAGCCCTCCTCGAGCGGTCCTTTGATGCCGGTCACCAGAACCTTTCCTTCAGCGACCTTGACGAGGCCCTTTTCCTGAAGTATTTCGTTCATGATCGGAATGATGCGCTGCCATTTGGCCCTTTCCTCTTCAGTGGGCACGCGGCCGGTCTTCTTGTCCGGTTGAGGCGCGCCCTCAGTTGTCAGGATGGCATATTTAGTTCCTGATGGAAGCTTGATCTTTTTCAAGAAGCGGCGAATTTTTCCTTTGGGCTTGCCCATGCGCCCTGGTGAGCTAAAAAGGTACAGGTCAGCCTCAGGCATGTGCTTAGCGCTGGCCTCCTTGACATGATGGACATCGACGGTGATTCCCTTGGCGGCCATCTGCTTCTTGAACTCGTCTGCGACCATGACCCCGTTTCCATACTTTGAGGCATGAAAATATTCGATCTTCATTTTTGCGTTGTTTGTTTCCATGGAAAGAACCTCCGCTATTTTATTTCAGGCAGTTGGAGCCGTGAACTGTATTTTATCATTTTACAGCCGGCAATACATTCTATAAAAATATCATTCCCCGTACTTCAAGATTGATTCTGGCTGCCCAAGTAAAAAGGATCAAATCTGCAGAAGTGACTCCGAGCACCGAAACTCTACTCTGCCCGTTTTTAAATTTTACAACGTACGATACGGGGATAAGGCACTTGCTCGATAAAGTAAAGCCGGCCCTGCAAATCCTTGCCGGCCAGGCGACGGTTGGACGGGATTTCAATTCGCCCCAGAAATGTAAAATCCGTATTGAAAAAATCGATCTGGTAGGCCTTTTCCAGATTCCATTCCCTAAGGTCAGGTGTGTGAGTGAATTCGATGAATTCCCGCTTGGTTTTAAACCGGGGGATATTCTTGATGGGAGTGCTTTGAACGCCGACCACATAGAGAGCGTCCAGGGATAGAAGTGTTTCGACCGCATTGAAATCAGCATAAAATCCCTGAACACACTGGGGGATGAACATCCGGGGATGGGATTTTTTCACTGTAAGAAATTTGTTAAGGTTCGGATCCAGCAGAACAATCTCATAGGCTGAAGGAGAGGTGTAATAAACCCTTTCTCCCTGGGTGACTCCCACATCGGAAAAACAGGGAGCCCACTCAATCCCTACGGTATGGGAAGGAAACTCCACTGCCGTTTCCGCAAGGACCTTTTGGAATGAAAAATCAGTAACCATAATCTTGTAGCTTGTGCCTTTTTTCTCTGCGATACGCGCCAGTAAAACGAAACGCCCGTCATCCAGGCAGTCGATGTCTTCGATCCAGGCTTTGAACAGATCTTCTTTTATGATCCTTATGACTTTCCCTTCTTGAGAGAAACAGGTGATGCGGTGGTTCGTGCGGTCCGTGACATAGAGATGGCTGTCCTTCGGGCACCAGCATATACCACCGATAGTCTGAAATTCGCCCGGCCCCTGTCCTTTGCGGCCGAATTCCCTGATAAATGTCCCTTCGGAGTTATACACACTGATGTTCAGCTCATAACTATCCGCCACGTAGATATTGTCTTGGGCATCCAGTGTCAGCGCCCGGATGTATCCGAACATCTGAGATTCATTGCCGATTTCAAGTCCAATGGTCAAATCTTCCTCAAGTGAAAGGGGAGGGGAATCATTCCAAAGGCCTTTATCCGTATTGCTAATCACTTGGGTGCCAGGGAGAGCATGAATGGAAAAGAGCATTAGGCCGCTCAAAAATATTCCAAGTATGATTAAAGAACTCCTTGAAAAAGATGGTTTGTTGCGATAGCGCATGTTGACTCCTTGTCTAATGGTATTGCGTTGATTCGCGTCTCGTTAATATAAACGTTTTGGGGTTAGAAAAGTTTTGATAAAGATTCTTCCCTCCTTTTTTGCCTGAGTGGAGTGAAGTTTCTTAAGGGATTGAACCTGCCAGATAGGGACGAGGAGCTGCTTTCTGCGCTCATAAAGACGTTCACTCATTTAGAGAAGAGACGGGATGAGACAAACGGATTAGTGGAGAAGCTTTGTTTTTTTTTTGTAAACGATTGTTTACACGTCATGACTCCACTTTAAATCGATTCTATCGCCATAACAGAGGAATTTAGTCATTTTTCCTTCCCGGCGCATTTCTTGAATCACTGTCCCTGCCATGAG
>JAGGYH010000139.1 GCA_021162615.1 Candidatus Aminicenantota bacterium | reverse complement strand
TCTATGCCAATGCCCACAGGGGAAAGATGAAAAAAAAAGAATCCGATCCTTTGTGTCCCCTTATTATTGAAGATGAAGATCCCTTTATACCCTCTAAAGGTTGGGCTGAGATGATAAAGAAGGTCTACTTTCCTGATGTTCTCTCTTTTCTGTGGGTTTCTTATTGACCGGACGGGTTTTTTGTGTGTATTATTAATGGTGAAGTTGCTTAGAGGAGGGGAATTTCATGAAATTAACCGAAAACCATCACCAACAGAAAAACGAAATTCTTATCGTGAAATAAAAACATCGCCATTTTTTTATGAATAGTTCAGGTTAGTATTTTAAACGGAAAACAATAACTTTATGATATTCACCCCTTTGTATGGCATAAAAAAGGTCATTGGAATCTTTACATTGCATGTCATAATGAAGATTCTCCCCGATTCTGGAACAGCTCAAGAGCTTCCCTTCTGGATCATAAAGCTCCACATCAAATCCCCAATCTTTTTTGGACACGTAGGTGCTCATAAAATGAACTATGTTCCCGTCAGATAGTTGAAACACACCTAAAGACTTCAAAAAAGCATTTCCCACAAAATGAGTTTTCCTTCCATAGTAACCAAGATTATAGTCATTTTTTTTCGCTGCCTCCTGAGCTTTTTTGTAATCATGAAACATATGGACTTCATAAGGTTTTTTGATGTCGGATTCTCGGGTTATTACTTTGGCTAATTCTTTGTTTTTGTAAAGAAAAATTTTATGGTCGTAATAATCTTTAGTGTAAAGTATATCCCCATTTACCCCAAAGAAACAGTTCCCTGGCGAAAAATTCAAAGCCATCTTTTCAAACTCCTTGTTGTCAGTATATTCATATTCAATAAAGGATTCTTTATGGTTCCAGTCCGAATCAAATTCATGAAATATTTTGAAGCTGTCGACTTCATAAAACATTTCGAGGCTGTCCATTATAGTGCCGAACAACAAATAACCGTCATCTCGGGCTATTATCTTGTAAGGAACCAGGGAAGTTTTAGGCATGAGTTCTTTGGTGGTTTGGATGAGCTCTCCCTTATCCGAAAATACAGAAACTCTTGTCAGCCTCCAGTCATAAACAATCAGATTATCATCTGAATCCACAGATAGGATTCCTAATCCCTGAAATTCTCCGGGTCCCTGACCTTTCCGGCCTATGGTCATGAGATACTCTCCATCTTGGCTGTATTTCCTGATATCAGTCCACTGTCTGTCAGCTACATAGATATCCCCTTTGCTGTTGACAGCAATGTCAGAGATATAAGAAAACAGATATTCCTCAGGACCGTCCATTTGTCCGATCTGAAGCTCTTGTTGGATTGAAATCTCATGACTTTCTTCTTCATCCCAGATCCCTTCCTGAGGATTATTCACCCAGGTCACTCCGTCTATCTCTTCTATGGTGCCTTTCCACTGGCCTTCAGGCGCACCGCATGAAAACAATCCAAAAGAGAATGAAATTAAGAGCCCCAAAAAAACAATTATTGTTCTAGTTTTCATGTTTACCCTCCCTCAATGCTGATCACAAATGTTCATAAATATATTGAATTCTATATTACAAAAAAATTTTGATTTTGTCCATTTAAGGTCGTATCAGTTTTAAATTCGCCTATAACAAGCCGGCTGCTCCCCAGTTTCAACCAAAGGCTTTTTAAAACTCTGATTCTGTACTCCAAAAGGAATTTCCTTAGACCTCCCTGTTTTAAAAACTGCTGTCCGTTTTGAAAGTGTTCCCTGCCAGCATTTCTCTCAATAAAATAAGTAAAAATTCTTCCCAGTCGGCTTTTTAAATCTATGGGATTTTCATAATCGATGATAATCAATTTCCCTTCCCTATCTAACACTCTTTTGACTTCCCGCATCATTTTATCTCGAACCTCTGGCAATTTTTCATGTAAGGCATAGGCAATGACTACGGATTTAAACTGATTCTCTTTAAAAGGAAGGTCAATCCCATCTGAACAGATAAAAGACACATAAGGCATCCTGGACTTCGCGTAATCCAGAACTTTGGCGTCTATATCAGTCCCGTAAATCATACCTTTTTGGATATGGCTGCACTGAGCTCCTGTGCCGCAGCACAGGTCAAGAGCGGGGAATAAGCGAGAACGGTTGATATAATCTGCGGCATACTGTCTGGTTTTTTTAAGCACAGTGCTTAGAAAGATATCATAAAGCCATCCATACACATGATGAATTTTGATTTTATGGTGGAGTAAAGACATTGATTCATTATACATTATTGAGATTATGAACCTGAACTATTCATAAAAAAATGGCGATGTTTTTATTATTCATTTATTCTCAACGATTTACAAGCTTTTTTAAGAACAATGTTTTGAACATTTTTTCTGTTTGTATTTTTTATCTTAATCGCCATTTTTTTACCATTAAGGCAAGCCGATCTCGCTGCACCTGCTTCGTTACAGGGCATTCGCAGTGAAAGACCACGACTTCATGCCCTGTGCCTTGTATCTGCAGCAACCTCGACTTGTGAATAATCCAGGTGAATAAATTTCCTTTTGTTTTCCTTTTTTTATATAATAATGACGATTAAAAAATATTCTAGGTTTATCTGAACTCATGAAAGCAGTGGTTTTATGTGCAGGCAGGGGCATCAGACTACTCCCCTATACTCAGGAAGTCCCTAAGTGCCTTCTTAAGGTGGGTCCCAAAACCCTTCTAGCCTGCCTTTTTTGAACCTGCCAGATAGGGACGAGGAGCTGCTTTCTGCGCTCATAAAGACGTTCACTCATTTAGAGAAGAGACGGGATGAGACAAACGGATTAGTGGAGAAGCTTTATTTTTTTTTTGTAAACGATTGTTTACACGTCATGACTCCACTTTAAATCGATTCTATCGCCATAACAGAGGAATTTAGTCATTTTTCCTTCCCGGCGCATTTCTTGAATCACTGTCCCTGCCATGAG
>JAGGYH010000135.1 GCA_021162615.1 Candidatus Aminicenantota bacterium | reverse complement strand
CGGATGCGGCTCTTTTTGGATGACGCCCGATTTATGGACTCTTTTGAACTTTCCCTGATAATAATAGTCAAGGAGTTCTTCCGCTTCATAGGGATTGAGGAAAAAACCTCCTTTTTTTACGAATTTAAGGGCATTCCATTCCACCGGGTTGTGGGATGCGGTTATGCATATCCCGCCTTTCAGTTTTTTTGACTTTACATAAAACTGGAGCGATGGGATGGGAAGTATTCCCATATCGATTGGGGTCGAACCGCAGGAAAGCGTGCCGGAGAAAACAGCATATTTGAGCATTTCTCCGGAAGGACGGGTGTCCCTTGCCACGGCTATTTCTCCTTCTCCTATGAAGCTGGAGAAAGCTTCTGAGAACTTCAGGATCAGCTGGGGAGTGAGGCTCTGTCCCACTATTCCTCTTATTCCGGAGATGCTTATTTTTAAGTCAGATACCCTCAAGTTTCGATCCTTTCCTTTATTTCTTCTTCAATGTCAGTGACGGATTCACTGTCATGACCTTCGATCATGATTCTCAAAATGAATTCGGTTGAAGAAGGCCTGATGATAAACCAGGCCTTTTTCCTATTGATCCTAATCCCATCCGTAACATCCGGGCTTTCTCCGGAGTACTTTTCTTCAAGCATGTCCATGACCCTGTAGATCTTCTCCGGGGATACCTGTATTTTTATTTTTTTTCTTACGAGTTCCGGAAAGGGGGCCGTGATTTCGGAGAGGCTCTTGCTTTCTTTAGCCATAAGGTCAAGAACCAAGGTCAGGGCTAACAGAGAGTCGTATCCAGGTGAAAAGGGAAGAAAAAGAAAGCTTCCGCTTCCTTCGCCTCCGGCTTCCGCACCTTCAGCACGCATGGTGTGAGATACGGCAGACTGCCCCACTTTTGTCTTTATTATCCGTATATCAGATGTATCTCCCACCCAGTCTATAAGGGAGGAAGTAGCTACAGTGGACACAGCGGTTTTTATCCTGTCTTTGAGTGAGAGAAGGCAGAGGGGAAGTGTCATCTCTTCACTAAGCCCGACTCCTTTTTCCGACACAAAGGACAGCCGGCTTCCGTCAGAGTTGGCCAAAAAACCGATATCCGAATACATGGCCTTGACCACAGCTTCGGCTTGAGATGAATTTTCCGCAGAAGGTTCTGGAGAGTGGGAAAAAGGTTTATCGATTTCATCATTTATGGAGATCATGTTCAGCCCGAAAAATTCGCTGTAGGGTTTTAAAAAAGGAGAAACAGCTCCATTACACGGGTCTGCCGTGCATGTAAATCCAGCTTTTTTTATTTCTTTGAGGTTGACGGTCTGTGACAGGGCTTCAAGGTATTGATCAAACGGAAAGGAGCTTTCTTGAAATGTGCCGAGTTTGTTCCACGGGGCTTTTTGAAAGGATCCTGCTTCATACACATTAAAGACCTCAGGTCCTTCGGATGCCTCAAGATAGTGTCCTTCCCGGTTTAACAAAAGGATGGCATTCCAGGGAGAGGGATTGTGGCCTGCGGATACGGATATCCCTCCGGAGAAACGGGTTCTTCTTAAGTGAAACTGAAGAAAAGGAGTGGGGATCCTTCCATAGTCCACACAATCCAATCCGGAAGCCATCACAGAAGAAGCCGCAGACATGGCGAGCATGCGGCTTGATTCTCTGCCGTCTCTGGAGAGAGCAATACTTCCTTTTTCCAGATAGGATGAAAAAGCGGATGCGAATTCGGAAGCGATTTCAACATTGAGCGCTTCCGGAACCTTTCCCCGTATTCCGGAAACAGATATCCTCAGGCGGTCTTCCAATTTTTTAACTCCTATAGCCTTTTTCCCTTTTCATAAACAGCTTCGACATCAAAGGATTTGTTGAGAAGGATAAAATCCGCATCCTGCCCTTGTTTGATTTCAGGTATCGGAAGGCTGAGGAATTTCAGGGCATTTGTGCAGGCAAGGGGTATGATTTCTTCGGGTTTGATATGGAATTTAAAAAGAGCGGCAGCTTGTTCGGGAACAGATGTGGCTCCACCGGCAAGAACATCATTTTCAATTGTGATTCTGCGGCCGGTAGAGTCTGTTTTTATATGTGGGAATATTTGAGAACCGGAAAAAGCTGGTGGGACCATGTCCGAGGCCAGGCAGAAAGAGGGGCCTTTTACTTTTAAAAGAAGGCTGAAAAAGTCCATGGAATTATGGATCCCATCAGCTATGAATTCAAGCTGCAGGCCGTCAAGGAGAAGGCCTGCGCCGGTGAGGCCGATCTCTCTGTGATGGAGTGGGCTCATGGCATTGGGATAATGCGTCATATGCCTGAGGCCCAAGTCATAAAGTCTTAAAAAGTCCCTGTACGCTGCCTGGCTGTGTCCTGCAGAGGGTATTTTGCCGGCATTGAGTGCTTTGGTGACAAAGATGTCTGAATGTGTCATTTCAGGGGCGAATGTGTGTATTTTGTAGCTATCGATATTCAATAATTCCTCAATATTCTGGATGGTAGCAGGGAGTATGTATCTTTCGTCCTGTGCTCCTTTTTTTGCCGGACTGATAAAAGGACCTTCCACTCTTAAAAAAGGAAAAATACTTTGCGGCTTTTCTGCTTTGTATTTTTTGAATGATGCGGAGAGTTTTTTCAGTTTATCCACAGATGAACAGCTTATCGTGGGCACAGCGCAGAAGATACCTAACCGTTTGAGCTTCTTCTCAAGGGGGCCGAAGTCGCTTTTTTCAAAGTCTTTCCCCCAACCTCCGTGTATGTGGGGCTCTGTAAACGGAGGTATGATGTAAGCGGCTTTATAAGGCCTGCTTTTCAGATCATTGGCTATTTTCCCTTCATGTATGTGAAATTCTGATTCTATGATGCGCCCGTCTCTCCAGACTTTTCCTTTAAAACTCTGGATGTCTTTTTTCTTTCCGCCGGAAGCTTCCATGAACAAACTCACCTTTGTTATTTTCTTATAAACAGATTTTTAATTCAAATTTTTTGTTCCCATTTTCACCGCAAATCTAATAAAATACGGAGAGATATGTCTTATCACAAACCATTTGATTATAAAACAAGTGACGAGCTTTTAAAGGCTTCAGAGGATTTAGGATACAGACTTCCCTTTAGTGAGAACATATCCAGCCTTTTTAAGAAAATCTCCATCAGCGGCACTCCGGTACCGAACAGGCTGGCGGTTCAGCCCATGGAAGGATTTGATGCGTATCAGAACGGAGCTCCTAGCAAGTGGACGGAGAGGCGCTACCTTCGCTATGCAGAGGGAGGGAGCGGTCTTATTTGGTTTGAAGCCACAGCGGTCACGGATGATTCAAAATCAAATCCCCGTCAGCTCTATATCAGCAATGAGAACATGGATTCTTTTAAAACGCTTGTTGAAAAGGTCCGTCTTGCAGCAGAAAAAAAATTCGGCCCGTCACACCATGTTTATTGTGTGCTTCAGCTCAATCATTCAGGAAGATACAGCAGGCCTAAAGAAGGGTATAAGCCTAAAGTGGTGAATTTCAATCCGTTTTTAGACAAAGATTCTCAGAATCTTGAAGTCATAAGTGATAAAGAACTTGATTCGCTGCAGGATGATTTTCTGGAAGCAGCGCGTCTTGCTTTTCATGCGGGTTTTGATGCGGTAGACATAAAAAGCTGCCACGGATATTTGCTGAACGAATTGCTGGGTGCTTATACGCGGCAAAACAGCCGCTACGGCGGGGGATTTGAGAACAGGACCCGGTTTCTGACGGAGGTGGCTCACAGAATCAAATCCAATATAGAGGGGCTGGATGTCTCATCGCGTATAAACGCGTTTGACGGGATCCCTTTTCCCTATGGATTCGGATTTACCAGAGAATCGAGCCTTGATATAGATCTTACTGAGGTAAAGGTCCTCATACGAAGGCTCCTGATCCTAGGCTGCACTTTGTTTAACATCACAGCGGGTCATCCTTATTATAAGCCTCATATCACCAGGCCTTTTGACAGGCCGGCACCCGGAACACCGCTCCCGGAAGAAGATCCTCTGGAGGGAGTGATAAGGTTAATAAGAACCGTTTCAAACCTGCAGCAAGAATTTCCCGATGTGCCGTTTGTAGGGACAGGTTATTCATGGCTTCGCCAGTTTTTCCCTTATATAGGAGCAGCGGTTATCAAAGAGAAGGGAGCTTCTTTTATAGGGCTTGGAAGGAGTTCCTTTGCTTATCCGGATGCGCCGTGTGACCTTATGGAAAAAGGAAAATTGGATAAAGGGAAGGTCTGTATTACATGTTCGCGGTGTACGGAATTGATGCGCCATCTGGCAAAAACAGGGTGTGTCGTACGTGACCTCTCCGTATACGGGGAGGAATATAAAAAAATGAGAAGCGCCCTGATCCGTTCGGAGTTAAAAGAATGATTAAAAAAAGCATGGTCAAAGTAGAGGGAATGAGCGTTCCCTGCTATTCTTTAAATACTCTTATCATAGGGAGCGGTATTGCAGGTCTCAATGCAGCGCTCTGTCTTTATGAACAGGGCTTGAGAGACATGTCTGTGGTTACAGATGGTCTGGGAAGAGGGACGTCCAATAATGCGGGCTCTGATAAGCAGACCTATTACAAGCTGTCGCTCTCAGGCAGCAAACCGGATTCCCCTGAGAAGATGGCTCATGATCTTTTTAAAGGACGCTGCATGCACGGAGACTTGGCTTTATGCGAAGCCGTAAACTCCGTAAGATGTTTTATGAACCTGGTGCGTTTGGGAGTGCCCTTTCCTCATGATACCTATGGTTCCTATGTGGGGTATAAAACGGATAATGACCCTCTGGGAAGAGCCACTTCGGCCGGCCCTCTCACATCGCATTTGATCTGCCGCCGCCTGATTGAGGAGATAAAGCAAAAAGGCATTAAGATCATGGATAAGCATGAGGTCATTGCTCTTCTTGATGATGGGAAGGACGGCCAAAAGCAGGTAAAGGGCGCTGTGGCAATAGACGGGGACCAGCTTGATTCCGAATCCATGGGCTTTGTGGTGTTTAATGCAGTAAACGTTATTCTGGCGACAGGGGGGCCGGCCGGTATGTATAAGGCTTCGGTCTATCCTGAAAGCCAGCAGGGTTCCACAGGGCTTGCCTTTGAAGCAGGAGCGGCCGGAAACAATCTGACCGAGTCGCAGTTCGGCCTGGCATCCGTGAAGTTCAGATGGAACCTCTCCGGCACCTACCAGCAGGTCATTCCCAGGTATCTGTCAACGGATGTAAACGGCAGAGATGAAAAAGAGTTTCTCAATCCTTTTTTCCCGGACATGGGCACCCTGTCCACAGCCATATTCTTGAAAGGATACGAGTGGCCTTTTGATGTGGAGAAAATCCGAAATTACGGATCATCACTGATAGATGTCCTTGTTTACAGGGAAACCGTCAAAAAAGGAAGGCGTGTTTTCCTGGATTATACGCAGAATCCGAAAGGTGAAGGAAAGATGTCCGGGTTCGATTTCTCCTTGTTGGATGAACAGGCCTATGCTTATCTTAAAAAATCAGGCGCTTTGTTCGGCACACCTGTCCGGAGACTTAAAAAAGTGAATCTTCCTGCTTACAGGCTTTATAAGGACCACGGGATCGATCTGGAAAGAGAGAGATTGGAGATGGCCGTATGTGCCCAGCACAACAACGGAGGATTGAAAGCCAACATCTGGTGGGAGTCAAATGTCAAACACCTCTTTCCTGTCGGAGAGGTCTGCGGCACGCATGGGGTCTGTCGTCCGGGCGGTTCTTCCATAAACGCATGCCTGGTGGGGGGACTGCGCGCAGCCCTGTTCATCTCAAAAAAATATGCCCATGATCCTCCGGGTGATGAAAAATTTTTAAAAGGCTCGCAGGATAAAATATCCGGAACCATTGAGTTTGCCCGGGGCATCTTATCAAAACCCGGTTCCGGAGATTTTTCTCTGAGTAAAGCCGCGGAAGAGATAAAAAAGAGAATGTCATCTTACGGAGCTGTCGTGAGGGAAAAAGAGGCAGTTTTCAGGGAAAAACAAAAGGCCTGGAAGCTTTACAGGAGGCTGAAAAAAGAGATAACGATAAGGTCAAAAAAAGAACTTCCCAAAGCGTTCAAGTGTCTGGATCTGTGCCTTACGCATGCTGTGTATCTGGAAGCTGTGTATGAGTACCTGGAAAGAGGCGGTAAAAGCAGGGGATCCTCTATGGTGCTGGACCCTCAGGGACAAAAGCCCTGCGCGGCCTTGGGAGAAGATTGGAGATATACCTGTGAGAAACCCGGTTCTTATACGGCCGGCAGGATCCTTGAAGTAAGCCTGGATAAAGACCTTTTTGTAAAGAAAAAATGGGTCAGCATCCGGCCGGTTCCAGCACACGAGACATGGTTTGAAAATGTATGGAGGGACTTCAGGGATGATAAGTTCATAAAAGAGGAGATATAAAGTGGATAAAAGAAAAGTGGCCTTGATAACAGGAGCGTCCAGGGGAATAGGGCGGGGGATTGCTCTGGAAATGGCGAAAAAAGGATTCAATATTGCGGGAAACGCCACGCGTCTGTCCTCCCCCGATAATAAATCAGGACTTCTGGAAGTGAAAAAAAGAGCGGAAGAGCTCGAAGCCGAGTTTCTCCCTGTTCAAGGAGATATTTCGGATTTAGACTTTCACGAGAAACTCATCGACGAAGTCATGCAGAAATTCGGGGTCATAGATGTGCTCGTAAACAATGCCGGGGTAGCTCCTTTGGAAAGAAAAGATATGCTCGAGACAACGCCTGAGAGTTTTGACAGGGTGCTGTCAATCAATATCCGCGGGGCTTTTTTTCTCACTCAAAAAGCAGCCAGGCTTATGATCGAACTCAAACAAAAGTCACCGGATTACAGGCCTTGTATCGTGTTTATCTCTTCTGTTTCCGCTGTATTGTCCTCTCTATCGAGAGCTGAATACTGCATATCCAAAGCCGCACTGAGCCAGGCCGCTCATATCTATGCCCACAGGTTAGCGGGTCACGGGATCAATGTTTATGAGATACGGCCGGGAATCATAGAGACAGATATGACAAAATCCGTTAAAAAGAAATATGATCGATTGATCAGCGAAGGATTCGTGCCCCAGAAAAGATGGGGCACACCCGAAGATGTCGGGAAAGCTGTGGCTGCGCTGGCCCGGGGGGAGTTTGCTTATTCCACGGGCGCTGTCATCGAGGTAAGCGGAGGCATGAACATAAGGATGTTTTGATTTCAAAAGGGGCGGAGTGTAAAAATGAACAAATCGGAAAAAATATTTAACCTACTGAAAAAAAACAGGTTAGTAGCATTACTCAATCCGAAAAGCACAAGCGAATGCGTCAGAGCCTATAAGATTTTAAAAAGAGAAGAGATCACACTTGAGATCGCTCTGCGGTCGCCTTATGCAGAAAAAGGGATAAAAGAGGTTATGGACCGCTATCCGGATGCTCTTCTCCTTGCTGGAACCGTCATGACAGAGAAGCAGGCGGAAAAAGTGATCGGCCTTGGTGCTGCCGGTGTTGTATCCGCTGATTATATCCCCGGTGTGGTCGAGGCCTGCATTAAAAAAGATATCCTGTGTGTTCCCGGAGGGCTTTCAGATATTGGAAAACAGCTGGTCCAGAAGGCAGAAGGGTACGGCTTATCTCTGGATGCGCTCAGAAAGAAACACCCCTATCAATGGGTTTATAAACTGTTCCCCGCTTTTTCCGGTGACAGGGACAACATGGCCCTCAAAAAGGCCTGGGAAGGCCCGTACAGAGATATCACTGTTTTCTATACCGGCGGAATAAACCTGGAAAACCTTGAACAGGCCAATGCTTTTGATCCGGAAGGGATTTTCTGTGCTTCTGCTTTGACCAAAAATATAAGCGATCCCGATTTGATGAAAAAAGATATAAGCCTGTGGAAAAACGTTCTAAGCCCGGGAAGGACCGTCAGGAAGAAGAAGACGGTTCCAAAGAAAGGCCCTGTCCCGAAAGTCGTGACATTCGGAGAGATAATGCTGAGGCTTTCCCCGGATAAGGGATTCCGCCTTGAGAATGCAGACACACTGAATATCCATTTCGGCGGAGCAGAGGCTAATGTGGCTGTTGGCCTGGCACGGTTCGGCATGGGATCCTTTTTTGTTTCATCTGTTCCGAAAAATGATATCGGGGACGCCGCGGTCAATACTTTAAAAGAATTCGGAGTGGACACCCGGTTCATCAAGAGAAGCGGAGACCGTCTGGGCATTTATTATCTGGAGCACGGCTTAGGCCCCAGGCCTTCCAAGGTCGTCTATGACAGGAAAGGCTCTTCTGTTTCTCAAATATTGCCTGATGCGTTTGACTGGGAAGAGATTTTACAGAACGCTCAGTGGTTCCACTGGACAGGGATCACGCCTGCTCTGGGAGATTCCGTTGAAAAATGTCTTTGCAGGGGTCTTAAAACAGCCAAAGACTTAGGAGTAATAGTGAGCGCAGACCTCAATTACAGAAAAAAACTCTGGGATGAGCCCAAAGCTCAAGCGGTTATGACCAAACTTATGGAATATACGGATATCATGATAGGCAACGAGGAAGATTCGACCTGCGTTTTCGGTATCAAACCTGAAAAAAGTGATGTGTCAAAGGGAAAGCTTGATGCGGAAGGATACAAACAGATGATGGAGACGCTTTGCAGGCGTTTTGATCTGGAGAAAGCAGCCATAACCTTAAGAGAAAGCCTGTCCGCAACGGAAAACAACTGGTCCGCCTGTCTTTTTAACGGAAAAGAATTTATCACGGGTCCCAAATACAAGGTGTGGATAACAGACAGGGTCGGGACTGGAGATGCTTTTGCGGCCGGTTTGATCTTCAGCCTGCTCAAAGGAGAAAACGACAAAAAGGCCCTTGAGTTCGGCATCGCTTCCGCGGTTCTCAAACACACGGTGTACGGTGATTTTAATATCGTTTCCGTTCGCGAGGTCGAGAGGCTCGCCCGGGGCGAAACACACGGCCGCGTCCGGCGTTAAAAAGGACTGTTTTTTACCCTGAACATAAATTTCCGGTCTATGAACGGTTCCCTGTTCCTGTATTTCTGCATGAGTTTTATTCTTTTTTTCATCAGATCCGGAAAATTTTCTCCATAAATAAAGGGCGTTTCTTCGGTCTTTGATACAATCATCCAGTCTATGGGGGCTTTGTTCCAGATCTCAATGAGACGGCGGCTGTTTTCGATCTCCCTTTCTATCATATCCTGAAGGAGTTTTTTTGCTCTTGTTCTTTTTGACGGCTCCTCACTTTCCAGGTATTCATAAACACTATAGATCCACACAGCGGTGCTGCGCAGTGTCTCATACAGGCATTTAAGGGCCCTGGCCCTCCAGTACTGGTCCAGAAAAGCCTTATCCGATGCCTTGTGTCTGCTCAAAAGGCTTACCGCTTTATCCAGAGAAGGGAGTACGTTTTGATTGATCCTTTGAAAACATTTTCCCGCATATTCTTTTGAGATAAGGTCAAACAGCACATCTTTAGAGAGGTCTACTTTATTCGGGTTGTGAACTGAGGTGCACATGTGGTCTTCATAATAAGCCCTTTCTTTTTCAGGGATGGCCGAGATATCGGGAACCAGCGGCCGCACAAAAAGGCGCTGCCACACGACCCCGTAATGGGAATAGATGGACAGGGGCGGGAAGCTCCTTACGGATTTGTCAATGAGCCTCCAGGCTTTGATAAGAGAGGAGGCGCGTTCTCTGCTGCTGTATTTTTCGGCGATATCAGAGACGGCTTCTTCGATATCCATATTCGGGTCGAGCTGGAATTTTCTGAATATTTCCCTGTTGACCGAGAAGGGAACACTGTCAGGGGGGCTTATGCCTCCAATATGGGATAGGGTTTTTATCTGCAGGCTGTGCGCCGAGCAAAGCTTTTCGTATACCAGCCAGGGGAAGGGGATTCCGAGCAGAGGTTCATAGTTGGTGTGGGAGCCGAAAGAATGAAAGAAAAAGGCGCGGCTTTTTCTTGAGAAAAGGTCTTGCGAGGGTTTTATTTCCTTTTTATCCAGTCTGTTTTGAAGCGCAGAGCCGGATACTCTTATATCAGAGTAGACCGGGTGCCTGTAATGGTTTTCCCATCCAGAGGTCAATAAGGAATTGACTTCCACATCCACTCCGTTTTTTAGTTCGGGCCACAGATGCTTTCGTTCTCCGTAAAAAGATTCGAGCCGGGTGATGATCCTGAATTTCGGATTGATCTTTTTCCCGGCCTCCAGGAGAGTGGAAAAAAAGCCGGAAATATTTTCGGCGGCAGCCCGGGCAATATCCTCATCATCCTTCCATTCCCTTATGAGATAAGCCCCGCCGTTGCGGCCCACGTAAAGGGATTTGGTGTATTCAAAGCCGGCTCCGCTGTCATTTGTCCAGATGGTCATGAATTCCAGCTCCGGGATCTCCTTCATGATATTCGTCAGCATTTCAGCATAGTGTTCTTTGACCGCAGGATGGACAACAGAAAGATTGTATCTCGGCTTAAAGCTGCGGAAAGGATGGTCGACTCTGGCTCCTCTTAAAGTCGGGTATTTTTTAAAAATTTCTTCAGGAACGGACCTTGGCTCAAAGCAGAGCAGTCCGGGAACCAATCCGTATTTAAGAGCGGTCTTCGCATGGCTTTTCAAAAGCTTCCTGTTTCGTTCCAGGTATTTTTCCGTATAGATTCCTTTGTTCAGGCTGCTGGATGCGAACTGGTCAAGAGCAGGGCAGTAGGTGTAGAATTCCGGATAAAATTCTCCGGGGACACCCTTTTCAATGGGTCTGTCACAGGCAAGGGCATTGACTTCAACATGGGAAAATCCGATCCGCGCGTATTCTTTCAGATGATTTTCCTTATCAAAATGGCGCATCATTCGTGCGTATTGAGTGAGAAAAATGTCAAAAGTGGATTTTTCAACATGGAAGCTGATGGTTTTTATCCAGGGAGTAAAGGAAGAGATTTCCCTGTCAAGGAAGTATTCGAATACATATTTATAGGCCATGTACAGAAAGTGAGGTTTTGATGAGAGAAGCCACGAACAGCCGCACGGGTCTGCATGAAAGAGGACCCATTCGTTTTTCGCAGGGATGCGGCCCTGGGGGAGGAATGAAAGGTCATCAAGGGCATCATTCAGTATGGAAATATAGAAAGTGCCCTTTTTCTTTGGCATACTCTTTGCGGAAAGGGCTCGTATTTTTGTATCCGGAGACATGTTCTTAGACAGCTCACGGGCAATGGTTTTTTCGACAGGATAGGACTTTTTATCCAAAAAGATGAGGTTTGTCTGCTTAAAGAGGTTTTTTAGTTTTATTTTTTACTCCTTTTAAGGTTTTTGAGATTTCATCCCATACTTTAAAGGCATGGATTATGTTTTCGGGTTTTGCTTCGAGCCCGAACTCGCATTGGGCAATGATGCCTCCGTCCTGAAAGAGGTTTTCCCAAACATAATGGACAGCTTTTTCTATGTCTTCTGGAGATCCGTTCATCAGGACTTCCTGCCGGTCCAGTTCTCCCCAGAAAGTTATTTTCCCGCGGAATTTTCTTCCTAATTCGGGAATGTCCATACAGAAAAGCTGGGAATTCAGGGCATGGACTCCTGCATCGATCAGGTCCTGAATGATGTCTGTTATGTATCCGTCCGAATGCATGAACACGTATTTCCCATAGGCTTTGGCTATTTCCGCATACTCTTTATAAAGGGGCAGGAATATGTCCTTGAATATTTCAGGGTTTGTGATAAGTCCGTTCTGGGTTCCCCAGTCGTCCATTAAGGATATTCCGTCAATATCTGCTTGGGCCCATGCTTCGACTTCTTTTAAATAATGCGAATGGATCTTATCAATCAAAACAAAAAGCTCATCCGGTTTTTCCATCAGGTCCACAAGCGCCTTTTCCATGGTCCTTATGAACTGAAGCCGCTCAAAAGGTCTGGTGAGGGTCCCTGCCAGCACGAAAACATCGGTATCCCTGCAGAAAGCATTGATATTTTCTTTATCCAGATCAAGGACTGACTCTGGAGGTTCGAAATGGTCCAGGTCTTCCCAGCGGTCGATCAAAGGATCTCTGGTAATGCCTATGATGCCTTCCTGGGGATTTGAAAATTTACAGCCCCATTCATCAATATAGGTTCCCTGCGCATACCGGTCTCCCTGTATTTCAAGAGGTTTTTTGTAGAGGGCCGGGGCAGATACGATGTCGTCAGGATAGTGTTTGTGAAGATATTTTACTGTCTCAGGAAATTTTTTTTCCGCCCACGGGAGTGTCCAGATCTGGCGCGGTATTCTATCGGGTTTTCCAAATTCCAGGGTCTCTTTAACTATATGGCGGCTTGTTTTTTTCATTTTTCTTTTTTTTGGTTTTGCGGGCGGCCTCCGGGGAAAAAGGTGTATGTTTTCATATCCATCTGCTTTCCTTTTTCAGCCCATTCTATTCCTTTTTCCGAAGGAAGACATGAATTCAAATAGCAGCTATAGAGCGTTTCTCCGAGCTCTTTGACCCAAAGCCTTTCCCCCGTGTTGCTGTGCTCAATGAAGGAAGCAGGAAAGGAGGGTGCTTGCGGAACAGAGTCCTGAATCCCGTTTACGGCCAGTGTGTGGGGGAAGGCGGCTTGAAGGCTGCATGCCGCAGATTTGAGACCTTTGATGACTTTAATGGAATCATAGAACTTCTTGAACTGATCCTCTGATTCCGGGTCTCCGTAATCAGAGATGATCTGCCCTTTCGGGTCTTTTGAAACAATGCTTTTTGAGTCTTCTCCGTATGTTACGGTCGCTTTTTCGAATTCGAGTTTGAACATGGGGTCCGATCTGTTCCGGATCGAGTGAGAGGCATAAAAGAGAAGCTCTGTTCCTTCGCTGACCAGCATACGGGAAGCGACCGTATCAAAATTTTGTATGTCATAGGCTTTGTATGTCTCAGCTTCTATGGAAACGGGCAGGGCAGCGGAGTCTTTTTCCTCTCCGAGAAGATACAATAGATTGTGAAGAAAGTGAGCCATAGCATTATTTGCCGGGCTGTCCAGAATCCATTTTCCCTCTTTGTCTTTAATCTTTCCGGCCCAGTCGTTTCTTGAGTAATAGTCAAACCCCCTGGGCCAGAGACAGAGTGTTTTGATTCTCACTGGTTTTCCGAAGGATCCTTTTTGAATGTCCCTTTTGAGGGCCTGGATGGCAGAGGAAAAGGACCACTGGTAACCTACCAGCACGTGGAGGCCTTTTTTATTTTTTGCTGCTATAAGCTTTTGGGCGTCCTGTATTGTGGAGGCAACGGGTTTGTCACAGAGAACATGGCTTCCCTGTTCGAGGGCCAGGATGCTCTGGGGGACATGATAATGAAGGGGAGAAGAGATAATGACCAGGTCAGCCCGGATGCCGTCTTTAAAAGCTTCTTCCAGTGTTGGGAAGACAGGGATGCTTTGTTTTAAAAACCACGGTGTGTGGGACGAGTTTTCAGGAAAAGGTTCCACAGCGGCTTTGAGGTCAATAAGTCCCCGGTAGTATTCTTTGATTAATACATTTGTGTAATAATGCCCGTACCCTCCGGTTCCGACCATTATCACAGAAACAGATTTGTTTTGATTATATGCGTTCATTTTTTTTTCTCTAAAAGGTCTGTGAAAGATATCTCATGGGAATCAAGATCGATGCTAAGGGTTTTAATTTCAAAGGGCTTGAAAATGATTTCAATACTCTTTTTTATGACAGGAACAGAGACCCTGACTTTTTTCCCGGTCCCTATGGGTTCAAAAAGCCTCAGGACTATCCGGTTTCCTTCTTCAGCCTTTTTCAGGGCTTTCATTTGGATGGTCTCATCCTCGATGAGGACGCTCTGTTCGGGGAGACGGCCTTTCCCCGATGGAAAAAAGCACAGAGCCGGAGGGGATTCGTTTTTCACTGTGGATTCCCGGCTTATTAAGGACAGGCGTTCTTTAGCGGTTCCGGCATCAAACCAGAAGCTAAAGGTTCTTTCTCCCTGGTCGATTCTGTCTTCAAAACGGTCCTGAGGTACGAGCGGCTTGCTGTTTACCGGATGTGCGGCATAAGCCGGGGAACGAAGAAGAGACGGCCTTAATTCTCCTTTAATAAAGTCGAATCCGTGCGTTCCCCGGTTTATCAGAGTAATCATATATTCTCTGTCCTCTGAGAGCACACCCGTCCATTTTTGGGTGACCTTTTCTTTTTCAGAGCGAGGGTATTCTTCGAGTCCGTAAGGGACCTGTCCCAAACAGGTGCCTTGGGTGAAAACAGTGGGAACGGATAGCTTTACCATTTTGTCCTTCTCATTCCAGAACAGCTTGATTTCGATTTCCAGAGTCTTCCCTTTTTTGGGAAATTTATACCGCACGCACGCCCGGGAATCATTGTATTTAAAAAGCGCTTCCGCGACTGTTCTTACAGGGCCCTCTTCGATGATGCGCAGGGGAGGGAGAAGTTTTTTCCCTGTTCCGGAAAAGACAGCGCTTTGCTTTGGGTCCATAAGGGTAAAGCGGCCTATCTCAGTATGGAAGCTTTCGACTTTCATTCCCCATGGGTCAGGATAATCTTTCATGATTTTTAGGGGAAAGGAATCTTTTTTTAGGAAATCGACTCCGTCCCATTGAAATCTGTCCACAAGCCCTGTTCGGGCATTAATCACGAGCTCCGCTTTTCCGGATTTGAGTTTCAGGTCGTCTTTGATTTCCCTTATGCGGCTTTTTGGAGGTTTACTTGCTTTTAATGAGGCATTGAATCTGTTCATGGCTGTGGGCTTTAAGGAGGCTCTGAAAACAACTCTTTTTCTGTGGTCATTGGATATATTGCTGCTTTCTTTTTCAAGCTGGCAGGGGATTTTTGTGCCGTTTTCATCTTTTATTTCAGGGGCCCAGAATTTTTCCGGATCATCGTTCGGCTCATCAGGCTGGAACTCGCAGCAGATGATGTCATTAAGTGCATAGGGGTGAGGATTGTAGACCATAAGAGGGAATTCGTCTTTCCCTGTTTTTTTTTGACCGGATAGAAGGCAGAAAAAGGCTTTGTTTTTGAGCCGGGATAGGATTTCCAATCCATGACCCATTCGGTGTAGGGCATACTCTTCGCCTTCGGAGATACAGGAGCCGGGAAGAATATCGTGAAATTCACAAAAAAGAAGGTCTTCAAGCGCATCATCAAGTTCTTTTTTCGGATAACCCATCAATCCGTTCAAAAAAGCGTGAGAAACCATTTTTTCAGTCAGGTAATATGTATTTTCCAGCTTTCTGTGCGTTTGTTTGATCCGGCTCATGGTGGTGTAGCAGCCCACAGCCCACGGATTGAGGTCTTTTTCAAAGCGGGGGAGGTTGTGGTTTTTTATCTTTGTGAAATATTCTTCGGGTGTGGAATGTCTGATATTCGTGTCTTCGATCTTGTTTTTCAGGTCTTTTATGCGTGAGAGGTCTTTTCTTGAAGGCCCCCCTCCGTGATTTCCCACTCCCCATAGAAGAAGGCCTGTTTTTTTGGTCTTATTCTCCTTGAGCCATTTGAGTATCCTTTTTCCGGCTTTCCCCAGGGAGGAGTTGTAGTGGCCGGGAGCCCTGTGAGCTGTGATCTGAGAGCCGTCATATCCGACCCAGATGAAATCATCACCGGGAATGCGGAGCCTTTCCGAATCCGGCCTGCAGAAAAGATAGGAATCATAACCTGATTTTTTGAGGATCTGCACCAGTCCTCTTGTGTGCCCGAAAGGATCGACATTCACGGCGGTTGTGGGTTCCGCATTGAATTTTTCCCTGAAATACTTTTTGCCGACAAGTATCTGCCTGACCAGTGATTCACCGCAGGGCATGTTGCAGTCAGACTGGAGATACCATCCCCCCATGACATGCCATTTTTTCTTTTTTATGAGAGTTTTTATTTTATGGAAGAGTTCCTCATCATACTCCTCTATCCATTTGTAGAGCAGGGCTTCGTTATGGTTGAAAACGAAATCAGGGAACTCTTCACAGAGTTCAGCCGCTGTACGAAAGGTTGCGAGAGCCTGGGCAGCTCCTTCCTCCCATTCCCAGAGCCAGACAGGGTCAAGATGGGCATTGCATACAAGATAAAGGCTTTTGTCTTTTTTCATCTTCACAGCGAGAACATATAATACAATATATCCCGGCTTTTTTTAAAATAGAAAAGTTATGGGGACGCTCCATAAGGTACCACCCTATATTACGGAATCCGTTGGTTATTAAGAAGATATTCCAGATTGTCTTTCCTTGGAATATTTCCATTTTACCTGATGAAGTCGGGCAAGCGATGATTGCATTCTAATAGTAAGCAATGTATGTAAGTGCGGGATTCTAGACTAGGGTGGCTCCTAATAGGACGTCCCCATGTTACGATATTTTGTTGTTTGATCCCGACTCCGAAAAGTCTAAACACTGCATAAGAAATCAGATGGGGAGGGAAACTTGAGTACATTAAATTAAAATCATCAAGTTCATATTCCCCAAACAATATTTTATTTCTTGCGTTAAGATTGTAACTTCCGGGATCGCCGTAAGGTCCTCCACTCCAACTGAGATTATATGGAGGATCTGCATCTAAATGGACTACACGAGAAATGAGGAGAAGGATAAAAATATTTAAGTTGTCATTTTTTTAAAAAGTATGCATATCCTTGATATCAAAACAAAAAATTGCTCATCGCCATTTTTTTATGAATAGGTCAGGTTAATAATACTTTTTCAAATAAAAAAATTGTGACTAGCTAAAGTTACATCTGCTCTCCTTGCAAATTAACTCAGAATAAAGCCACATCTCTATTTGCTATCTGACCGCAATGATAATGGAATAAATCTGCTTCGTCAATTTAAAAAGAAAAGCATCTTTGAAACCACTCTACTTACGGTTTAAATCCAATGTGTTTTCGATTGAGTAAAAATCCAATGCTTTATTTATTAAGATTACTGTAAGAGCATATCTGGTTAATCATAATCTTATTTTATATCGTAAAAAAAGGATTAGATTTGGTCTTGACAACCGGACCACTTCGTATGTATATTTACGAAACTGAAAACGGAATGACATTCAAGCTCATCGAAAAGAGAAATAATCCTTATGCAGAAAAAATGCAGCATTTGAAGACTCTGGATGTCTATGAATTGATTCAAGATTGTGCCGTTACTATATCGGCGCATATCGGGAAAAAAGGCATAACCAGGCTGCAAGAAAGAGGAATGCAGTTTATTTTCAAAAAGGGAAAAATTGAACAGGCATTGATTGAAGTCAGCAATGATGACAATAAAATGCACCAGGTGCAAAAAGAAAATTATTAAATATAAAAAAATCGGAAGGGGACGATTGTGGTACTGCTGGAAGGACAGAATAATCGAGGATAATAGCGTCCACGTCGGCAGTGAAATTAAATGTCAATGCGGTAATTTAATCGGGATTGATGAAGGGAAGCGGATTAAGATGAGGCAGAATTCTTTTCACTACTCAGGAACTGTAATGAGAAAGAAAAAAATATGAAATTATTAATGATCTATGCAGACAAATTTGCTTATAAAACAAGCCTGAAGAGTCTTGAATCTGCATCTGAAACAACCGAACAGAACACCATTAAAAATGCTGTTGTTGGCTTTATTCATGTCGAAGAAAAAGATGAAGCAAAGCTTTCTTATGT
>JAGGYH010000090.1 GCA_021162615.1 Candidatus Aminicenantota bacterium | reverse complement strand
TGACCGAACCGAAGGTTTTTGTCACATTTTCGATTTCAACTACGTTCATCATTGGTCTCCATTTTATATACGATATATACGAATACCCTGTGCAAGGGTTTTAGTCAATAGGCATTTTGTCCTATTTTGATAATGGAGGCTTTTTGTCTGCGTCTAATATTGAGATGGATATCAATCATGCGTAACACATTTTGCGTAATAGACATTATAACGTTATAATGTTATAATGCTATTGAATCATAGAAGGAGGTTTTTATGAGCACCCTATCAAAACGAGCGACCATATATCTTGATCCGGCCCTGCATAAAGCCTTAAAAATCAAATCCATTGAGACCTCCAAGTCCATGTCCAAACTGATAAACGAAGCTGTCAGAATGGCTCTTGCCGAAGATGCGGAGGATTTGGCTGCATTTGAAAAGAGAGTCAACGAGCCTTTGATCCCGTTTAAAGATGTTCTTAAAGAGCTCAAAAAAGATGGCCGCTTATAAAATATATTTCAAGAAATCCGTACTCAAAGATATAAAAAGCATCCCTGATAAAGACATGCGGCGCATTATGAAAAGGATTGAATCTTTATCTAAAAACCCAAGGCCTCCGGGGCATGAGAAGCTGTCTGATCAGGATCTCTATCGGATAAGGCAGGGGAATTACCGCATTGTCTATTCAATAAAGGATAATATACTGACTGTTTGGGTCATTAAAATAGGTCACAGGCGTGATATTTACCGAAAAGCAGGAAACCGATGAATCACTTATATTATTTTGAGTTTGGTATAAAGATAAGACTTTTCAGGGAGTTGAAGCCTATTGTTATCTGCGCAGTGAAGACAGAAATTTCAGAGTGGACAGAATACTGGAAATAAAAAGAGCTGAATACCACAGCCTCTTAATCGATAATCTTGATAACATCGCCTCTAACAAATTGAGCTGTATCGTGAGTAGAACCGAACCAAAAGATTTTATTGATACTTAGATGCGGCAATCTCATTGTGAAACGAAGCATATTGAGATCACCACGCAGCTCAAGAAAATTCTAGCGGGCACCGGTTATTGAGAGATATCTATTGCCGATTCGATCTATATGTTTTAAAGCGTGTAAAGGCCTAATAGACTTTTTTGATGAGGAGGCCCTCTATGAAATCCGTTCCCATATATCCAATGCCTATGAGGGTCAGTATGAACTGGCTTGTGATCGCCTGCCCCATGAAATTGACAATGCCCAGCACACCGGCAGCGATCCCCACAATAAAAGCGATGAGAAAGCTGGTCCACATCTTTGTTTTATCGAAAAGCTCTTTAATGGATTTTCCCTTTTGAACGGCCTCGTCATGCCTCTTTTTTAGGCCCACGACCACCCGCAGGCACTGGCCCACAGCGCCGAGCAGGCCTCCCAGGAGCAGATACCCTATGACTATCCACACATCCATTTTTGCCCTCCTTTCGGAATAATCATATGCGATTGGCAGAAAAAATCAAGGAGAAGGAGTCCCTTCTCACTGCTTTTTCCATGTGATTTTGTGCTTTTTTATAAAATGACTGCCCTCTGAATCCTCATCCGCCACATAGAGCCTGTCATGAGACACAGTTAAAATGGGGCTTAGAATGAGTTTGATGGGCAGGCAGCAACCTTTTAACTCTTCTCTGCATGCCTATTAGTGCAGATTAGTGCAGATAACTGACCTGGATGATGAACAAATATCAGGAAAGGGAGTTCTCTCAAAACATATAGGCGAATTTGAGGAACAGAGTATTCCCTTGAACCCCTCTTTCGCCGAATTCGCCGGTTCCTTTCTGGTAAGCGATTTGTACAGATCCAAAAGGAGGTTGAAAACGATATACAAACAGGACCTGGACATTGCTTTTGTCGATTGCGGTGTTGATCTGGTAAAAAAGTTTTACGAACAAGTCATTGGTAAAATAATTGGTAGCCCTCAGAACATGGATCCAGGTGCTTTCGTTTTCAGGGTCAGGATCGAACAGAACGCGTTCTAATCCATAAGAGGCTGAAAAATCCCGGGTCAGTTTAAAATTGACCTCTCCCTCGAGCATGTGAAAATCCCTGTCAAAGTTTTGCCCAAAGCTGTAAGAAAAAGCCGCATGCTGCCATTCTCTTGTATTGTATCCTATTTCAAGTTCGCTCTGGCGGTTTCTGAATTCTTTCTCATACAATTTGAACTCTTCGTGATGCTCCAAACTAAAGGAAAATTTGTTTTTTAAATCAAAATCCACTTCCTGGTCGATTTTCCAGCTTCTCAGTGTTCCATCCAAGCCCCAATAGATATTGTAGTTTGAGCTATACTCAATGCGTTCAAATCCCAATTTTTTCGGGAAAAATGTCTTGGATAAGGCCGAATCCAGCTCTCTCCGGTTGTCATCCCGGACAAATCCTACGGTGTTGGCATTATCTGCGAAGTTTCCTCCTAATTGAGTGTATCGAAGATGGATGTGAAATGTGGAGGTGTCATAGCTGGGACGGAGAAAAAAAGCGACGTTGTCTGTATTTTTATCTCCATAGCTCAGGGCCAGCTGGCCTGTGAACTTAAATCTATCTGAAAAGTACAAGGCCGCATCCATTCCTGTTGTTCCCGAATTTTTTCCATTTATCAGTTTGTTGGCTGCTGTGAATCCGATGTTTGACGATTTCATCACATCTTTTTTCAAACGAAAGACCGTGAAATTAGCAGAGCCCTCCCCTGCGTCCTGGTTTTCTTTGGTTTGAGCAGTCAACCCCTGGAATTCGAAGCTCTTGACTTTTCCATAGACTTTGGCCCCTCCATAAATATCTGAAATCCTCCGCGAATAAAACAAATTAATTCGCTGCTTGTAAATCTCACTTCCTTCCAAAAAAAAGTTTCTCTTCTCTGAGAGATAAGTTTCAAAACGTGTGAGGTTGATGACCTCCTGATCTGCTTCAACTGTGGCAAAATCTGGATTGACGGTGAAATTCCCGGAGACAGCTTGAGAAAATGCATACCGGGCGTCCAGCCCTGCCTGGGCAGTGGTCTTTTTCCCTTCTTCCGCTTTGGAGATAAAGTGAGGAATGACCTGAATCTTTTTAGCTGCTTTCTTAAGGTCCAGGCCAGTCAGTTCTCCGAACTGTGAAACCTTATAAGCGGACTCCATCGGTCCCGTCCAGAAGCTGAACTCCAGTTTCCGGGGAATCCCGCGGCCTAAATTCAATCCCCATGTTTTTTCTTCGCCGGGCTCATATTTGAGACTTCTCAGCTCCACAGCAAACTCAGCTGTCCAGCCGAAATCAGTTCTCTGAGCCGCGGATTTCCATATCCCATCCCAGGTGGAATCAACAGTCCGGCCGTTTTCTGTGATACGGCCGTCCCACTGTGTCCCTAAGGGATTGGTGCAGACAAAATAACAGCTTCTCCGGTCATGGAAGGTATCGATAAGAACATATACCGAGTCGTCTGAGCGGAGGTCCATGTCTCTCTTGGTCATCCGGGCCGCAATCTTTTTGGGTTCTGAGTCAGTACACCAGAATCCAAAATAAATTGACCGGCCGTCGAACAGGACACTGACAACGGTCTTCTCTGAAGCAGGGCTCCCTTTTTCCGGCTCAATCTGGATAAAGTCCGCTGCTTTTGAGGCTTCTTTCCAGTCAGCCTCGTCTAAAAAGCCGTCTATTTTTATGTGACTTTTTGTCCTTTTCGCAGTGATTTGTTTGAGCTTCCATTGTGACTGTGCAGATAGACCAGAGAACAGGAGAACGGTGAATACAAGGCTTAGCAGGCATCTTGATAAATTTTTCATTTTTATGCTCAAATTAATCGCTTAGTATACCACAGAGATAATGGAAATTTCTAGCTATTTCCGGGCGGTGTGGATGGCCGCCGCTCCTAAAAACAGCAGGCTGTGCTGGATAAAGGAAAATCCGGCTTTGCGGCAGAGGGCTGAAAATTCCGGGGCATCATAAAATCGGGGCATGGTGTAAGATAGGTAATTGTACCCTGCTCTGGACCCTGAAATGAGATACCCTGCCGGTTTGACTATCAAACGTATATAAAGATGATAGAGCGTTTTAATGACCGGCAGAGGGGGCTGGCTGGTCTCCAGATTCAGGAAAGTGCCTTCCGGTTTAAGGATGCGGAAGAATTCCCTTAGATAAGATAACATGGCCTGTGGATTGGGATTGAGATTCCTGGTGGAAAAAGAGATGGTGATGAGGTCAAAGGTGCTGTCAGGAAACGGAAGATTTCCTGCGTCCGCAAGGGTGAATCTGACTGAGCGGAGATGTTCTTTGTTTTTAGCCCTGTGAATCATGGACGGGCTTCCGTCTGCCGCATAGATCTCTGCTTTGAGCGCTTTTTTCCTGTCCATACGGACAGCCAGGTCCCGGGCCATCTCCCCTGTTCCGCTGCACACATCCAGTATGCGGAATGGGCGGGATGTAGGGGAAGCGTATTTTTCGCCGGCCCTGATTTTCGCTGCTATCCAGGCAGCGCGTTTTCTCCATAAAATATCCATTCCTAAGGTAAGCACATGGTTGATGAGCTCATAAGTGGGAGCTACCTCTTGGTAGATCTTTCGGACGCCTTTTTTCACAGGAACGCTTTGTTTAAACTTTCAATCGAGAATATTCCGAACACGGCGCTATTATACTAAAGCATGGATGAATAAGCCAGTTTAGAGATATTTTAAACCAGGGGCGATCCCGGTGCCCTTCATCTGCAGCAAACCCGACTCGCTCATCATCCAGGTTAAATTATGCTCACTTTTTTATTATGAATAAGTCAATGCGGTACGACCCCTAAAATAATATAAAATAAAGGAAATCCAAAAAAAAAGGGCAGCCTGGAGGCTGCCCTTGGTTGATGCGCAGGTAACCTATTCGAACCACACTTTGATGAGCTCGCCGTCTTCGCAAATCTCTATGATAGCCATGGGGCCTGCTTTTTTGAGCTCCCTGAAGATCTCCCTGATGTCCACATCGTATTCGTCTCTGTCTATCCTGAAGTGGTCATGGTCTGCTTCCAGAATCAGCTCTATGAGGGATACGGGCAGTGTGATCTTCACTTTTTCTTTTTTGCTTCTTGTGTCTGTGATAAGGACCTTGAACCATTTGACTTCCTGGCCCGGATCGATATTCGGGTTCTTTTTTACGGCTTTCTTAATGGTCTGAAGTTCATTGCCCTCAGCCATGAGCATGTGAGCCGGAGCCAGACTTAAAGCAAATGCCAGTAAAACGAAAATTGTTATTTTTTTCATCATATGCCTCCTTGGTGTCATTCAATCCAAATCTTTATTAAGCTGTCTTCACTTTTTATCTCAAGGATATTTCCCTTGATTTTGGTGAGTTCTTTCATAATGTCATCCAAATCATACCCTTCATCCCTCATCTTCTGTTTATCTTCTTCCGGAATCGAGCTGAGGGCCAGGTCAGCCAGAGCCCAGGGGATGTTCAGAGAGAAACTTGCCTCTTCCTCTCCTCTGTCATAAATTCTTATGCAGAGCATCCTGGGCCTGGTTTCATATTCATGGTCTTGGATGTTTTCCAGTTCATCCGGATCGATTCTCAGAACAGCCAGTTTGGCCAGATCGCGCAGTTCCGTATCTTTTTCCCGCTCGAGAATGTCTTTAAGCACGGGAAGCCCTTTTCTGGCTGTGCTCTTATCCGATACTTTACTCAATTTGATAGCCGCATAATATCTTACGGCTTTGTCTCTGCTTCGGAGTGACTGTTCTATTTCATCAATATATGAAGTTCTGCCCTGTTCATAGAGATCGAAGGAAAGATCGATGATCTTTATCTCTGACTCTTGTATCAAATTCTTATCCGCGTCTTTACGGCCTTTATACTGTTTATACACCTCTATGGCTTTTCTCTCTTCGCCTTCCTGTTCTGACAGGCATTTGCCCTTGTAAAAAAGCGCCCGTGAATAAAGAGGGCTGTCAGAGTAACGCACAAGGAGGTCGTCCAGTTTTTGCTGCGCCTGTTCCCATTTTTTATCGAAAATCAGGATTTTTGCTTCCTGTAACAACTCCTTGTCCGATGGTGCCTGGGCATATACCTGAAGAAAAGAAAACGCCATAACCAGTAGAGCCAGTGCTGTTTTTGTTTTTCTCACTTTAGACCTCGCTTTGTTGTAATTCTTTTTTGATGAGATTTATCTTTAATATAATCTGCCTCTGTTCGATAAGCTCGCGTATCTGATCTCGCTCAGCGTCTGACAGCTCTCCACTCATCCCGGTAAGCTCCAGGAGGAGGATTTCTATCTGGTCGCAAATGGCTTTGGCTTTGGCCATGTGGTATTTATCCAGCTGCTGGTTCATGTATCTCTTTTTAGAGAGAAGCTCGCTTGTCTTGGCCTCCACAAAATCGCTCTTCCAGTATTGGGCAGCGCCTTCAGGAGAGGCCTGCACAAAATCAAGCAGCAAATACTTGCTCTGATCCAGATAATCCAGAGTCTCACGCCGCGCCATCTCCACATCCATGGTTTCGATAAAGTCGCTGGAGACCATGAAAGGAGAAGGGGATGTGCCCTCAGGGGCTGCTCCCGGACGGAGGAAAATAAAAGTCAGGGCGCCTCCGATGATGATCCCTGCCAAAAGCGCTGCGTAGACCGGAGCCCATTTGGGGGTTAAAATGGAACTGAGAAATCTTTTGGATGCTTCTCCTTTGTGATGGCTCCGGCTGTATTTTTTGGAAAAAGCACGCTCAGCGATCTGGGAAGGAAGCTCATCCCACTCCACTGATTCCACAGCGTTATCTATATCTTCTTTCAACGAGTCCGCATACAAAAGAACCTTTCTCAATTCCTTATGTTCACGCCGGCATTCAGGGCAGGATTCCAGGTGGGCTTTTATTTCCCGGCTCGTCTTCTCATCTGTGTCATTATATATGTATGCCACCATATCTTTTTTTATCTTTTTGCAGTCTTTCATAACGGCCTCCCTAAATAAGGGTTCATTAGATTTCTTAAATTATTTACCGCTTTGTAATGAAGCGATTTGGCTGTTCCCACAGCAACGCCAAGGGTTTCGGCGATCTCCGTGTATTTGAGCTCGTTGTAGTGCTTCATCACAAATATCATGCGCTGCCTCTCGGGAAGTTCTTTCAAACATTTGGAAATGATTCTTTTTATATCTGTATCTGAGTTTGTCTCTGTGTCTGTCTTATCTGTGAAGGGGAGGCTGTCCATTTCAGCGCTTCCCATGGCTTTATTGTCGTGTTTATTGTGATTTTTTCTGTAGCGGTCTATGCAGAGGTTTTTGGCGATTTGGAGGACCCAGCTTTTAAAGCTTTTATCTCTTTCGTAAAACTGGATTTTTTTATAAAGCCTTAAAAAGGTATCCTGAACAATGTCCAGAGCATCTTCTCTGTTCCGGAAAAAGGAGTAGGCAAGCTGAAAAACATTTTTCTGAAACAGGCTGGTTATCGTCATGAATGCCTCCCGGTCTCCTTGTTTAGCTCTTTCAGCAAGAACAGTGATGTTATCCATTTCCGCTGAAACCGCTTGACTCTGCATTTGTTTGCCGTTTATAACAAGCTCAAACAATCCTTTTGATCCTTAAAGAGGAAGAGAGCTATTCTACCCAAATCAGGATCATACTGTCCTCGCTGTCTGCTTCCATAAGCATCCCCGGACCTAAATCCCTTAGGTCATCGATATCGCTAAATTTGAAATCACAGTCTGTGTCAATATCATAAGTATCGCAGTAATCCATACCCGCGTCAATAATCCACAAAGGGGCCTCAACTCTTATAAGCTGCCGTTCTGACTTCTCGTAAACCAAAACATTGATCGTAGAGACAGGCCCTCTTCTGTCAGGGTACTGATGGTGAAGCCTTCTGATTTGGCGGTGAGCCTCATTGAAATACTTGTCCGGATTTCTTACGTTGTTTTTCACTTCAACACAAAAACATCCGCTTAGCAAGAGCACAAGAGGAAGAATCCCGCAAATTCCTATCCATTTTTTCGCTGATTTCATTTTCATCTCCGTATGTTTCTTTCACCTGTTATTACGGAGCATGAGGAAAAAAGGTTCACTCGTGATTAGAATATTTTTTGGGGCCTTTTTAACGTATGAAAAAAGAACTTCAGGGGAAATAGAGAAGCTGACCTGTGGAAAACATACTACAAGTTATTCAATTTAAATAAATTAGCCGGGCCCGTCCCCTTAATTTAATTGGATTTTTTGGGTGTGGGTTCCGCCCTTGACACAGTCCAGCTCTACGGTGACTTCGCCTTTTCCTTTGACCAGAAACTGGTATTCCGCTTCGCTTCTTCCTGGGATCCCGTTGAAAAGCTTTATGTTTCCCGGATCTTTCTGATCGAGCAGGGTCACATCAGAACCTCCGGCGCCCCTGCCCCGGAAAAACATGAGATATCGTCTGGGAATTCCGCTGGGAAGGCCTGTTCCTTGGCCCTGGCCTGCAGCCAGCACCTCTATATTTCCTTTAAGTGACAGTATATCCGGCCTCTGCACCTGGTGCTGAACCGCTGCAGCCGATAGAGTGGGCATAAGCCGTTCATTGTAAAGAGTGACTTTGATTTTATAAAGGTCCGGATTGATCTTCTCTGCAGAGACATCCTTGATAACGGGAAGGGGCATCTCATAAGCGTGAAGCAAACAGAAGGCCATATTCCTGTGGCAGAGCTCTTCAAGCAGCCAGGAAGGGGGAATGCGTCCGCTCAGTTTGGTCGTATCCCTGTCAATAATGACCTTGCCCAGTTCGGGATGATCGATCTCATGCATAGCGACTTCTGTGTTTCCCATGTCAATGTATCTGGAAAAGAATTCCTCTTCTTCCAAGGTGACCTCACCGTCACCGTCCAGATCCGCCCTGGATGCCCAGAGCTCATTGGAAAAGGAGAAAACTCCCAGCATATCATAGGTAAAATCGATGAACCCTCCCCAAACATTGTACAGGTCTTTCCATATGACGAAGTAGTCGTAACCCTCGATGATCTTCTCGCCTTTCTGCCCTATCTCATCGTATACGGCTTTGTCGCTCATGGGAACCTCTCCATGGAGCTGGGGGCCGGGAACGCGGAGGATCATTCCGCCTGAATTATGAAAGGCCTGAACTCCGGCGATATTGGGATGGGCATAGAAAAAATCCTTGGTTAATTTGGCTTCTTTCCAGTAAAAAGGATAAGCGGCCGCGCCTCTCTGGATGTAAGAGGGCTGCCAGTAAGAGCCCCAGTCTCTGTTGGGATCATAGCCTCCGCCTGTGTCTTCGTTGTAGCGTCCGTCTCCGTCATTGTCAATACCTTCGCTCCCGATGTACTTATAATCCCCCAATTCATCCGGTTTTCCTTCAATGTTCTTTTTTACCCGTACCAGCCGGTCTCCTTTATCGCTCATCCGGTAGCCGCCTTCCCCCGGCTTCACCTTGATGAACATGGAGCCTACTTCTTTGTCACCGTCCAGGTCTTCGGGTGGGTCCTCATCATAAAGCCCGTCATTATCATCATCAAAGGGAGCCTGCCCTGAACGGGAGGAGCCTCCAGTGTGGATAAACAGGTCTCTTCCGTCAGGATTCACGGATGGAAAGATATAAAACACCCGCTCATCCACCAGCTCCCTGACATAGTCATTATAAGGGTAATTCTCCATCAGATACCAAATGGTGTAAATGCCCACTTCGCCGCCCTGGATCTCGTTTCCGTGAATATTGGCATCAATGTACATGGCGCATTTATCCATCTCATCTCCGGTATCCGGATTATTGATGGTCATATACCAGAGTTCGCGGCCCTGATAGGATGTTCCTATGGAACGAAGGGTCAGGAACTTAGGGTATGCTTTTTCAAGTTTCTCCAAAGCCTCTCCCACTTCGTTCCAGTCGTAATAGTGGTTAAACGAAAGATGGACCTTTCGGGTATCCCACTTTCTGGGAAGATATTCCTGGGCCAGGGCGATGGCCGAAGCGGCTGCGAGTGCTAAAACAAGAAAAGCTCCCATCATTATTCTTTTATTTCGGATTGATTTATTTTTTCTGTTTCTCATTTTTATCCTCCGTTATTATCTTAAGACAACTGACTCTTTGGTTTCACCGCCGCCGTTTCTCGCCCACAGGCGGATATCCGCTTTTTTCCCAGAAGGCGAAAGAATGAGCCATGTGATCTCCTTTTCTCCGCCGGGTTCGATATTGGTGGTGTCCACTCTCCTGCTTCCGCCAAAAAGGGACATGTTTTTGTCTTCTTCAAGCGTGATTTCCACGAGTATGGAATTTATGCTCCGGGTTCTCTGCCCCATGGCCGTGACATAAGGGAATTTTCCCTTGTTGTGCAGCGTCACTTTAAGCTCAAAGAGCCCTGAAGAGAGTTTCTTGATCCGGGGTTTTTCCATGACAATATGAGCAAACTGGGAAGCGAGGTAAAGAGCAAAATCAGAATGTGACTTGATGAGCTCGGGGATCTTCTCGGCAGGGGGATTCACTCTGAAATAAGGCTCGAATCCTCCGATCTCAACCTCACCCAGCTGTTCGTGTTCAAAAGGAGCCCATTCCACAAATCCTTTCCCGTTGTTGTTTTTGTCTATCCAGTCCAGCCATTTTTTATAGGTATCCGTATCAGCGGACCGGCCTGCCGCACCAGGGGCAGAACCCCGGGCGCCGCCCATCATCTGCATGAACATGGCTCTCCTGTCCGAAGCAGCCGCCTCCTGGGTTTGCGCCTGGGAAGGTGAGGACAGGGCGCCGGGCCTTTTTGCTCCGGGGCCTCTTTCCTCTTCCCTCAGGGACCACAGGTTTGCGGAAAAAGATGGGACCCCGAACTGAAAATAAGCCCATTCCAGCATGGAGCCTGCCGGCTTTTCAGAATGAGCGCTTTTGATTCCGGTTATTTCCTTGTACTTATCGCTTACGTTTTTGAAGAGATATTCATCGGCCGGAAGAGTCTTTTTTTGCTGAGGGTCTCTTGCCGGAGGAAGCTGTTCCTGGCCTTCCTCTCCTCTTCCCCTCCTGAAAAACATAAACATCTGTCCGGCTCCTGCGTCCCTTACTTGCTGCGGGGGCTGGGGAAAAGTAGGGGTGCCGCATACGATACCCGGGTCTGCCGCCAGGTTATCATATTTGGAAAAGATAAGAACTCCGCATATATTTTTATGGGGCTGGGTCTTAAACCCGGGAACATAACGCGTCATAAAGTCTATGAGGTACTGGGTCTCAACCTCAGATGCGGGGTACACGCCCAGTCCTTTAAAATCATAGCCGAAATTATGAGGGAAATTGCGGTTGATATTGAATCCTCCGATTCCGTCCTCATTGTAGTTTCCATCGCCGTCATTGTCTATTCCTTCGGGATACAGTTTATAGAGCTTATCAAGAGGCGTGCCGTCTTCTTTCTTTTTCATAAGCCTGGGGTCTTTTTCATCCACGGTCCAGCCGCCCTCTTTATCCTTTACCCGCATCATGGTGATGAGTCCGTCATTATTCAGATCTTCGGGGGGGTCCTCATCTTTTATCCAGTCAAAATCCTCATCGCGGGGTTTCAGGTTTGCGCTCTGCTCATGAAGCACTTTTTTGAAAAAAAGCTCGGCTCCGTCCGGATTAAGCCGCGGGATAATGTAGAACGTGCGCTGGTCAAGGACTTTTTTGACCTGGTCATCTTTGGCATAGTTCTCCGCGAGGTGCCGCGCGATTCCCAAAGCCACTTCACTCCCTATGACATGGTCGCCTTCCAGGTTGCCGCAGATCAAAAGGGCCTGCTTCTCGAGGGGTGAGGGGCCGTTCGTGCCCGAAATCTGTAGCATCCATATGTTTTTTCCTTTGAGGGTAGTTCCCAGTGATTTAAGCTCCGTGATATCCGGATACTGGGAAGCAATCTGCTTGAGGACCGAAGTGAGCGCCTGATAGTCATGGTAGCCTTTGGAAGGAGCCTGCGCAGGGAGAAAAATAACAGTGAGACAAAACAAACATATGAGCGATATTGTTTTAGAAAAACGGCAAAAATATTTCATGAAAACCTCCTAGGTTTTTGGGGATGTTGATGTTAGATAAACCAATGATTTGAATATCATTTTAATATAAGAAAATCAATAAAAGAAAACTCTATACAAAAACCAGGTAAATTTCAACATTTTTAAAAAAGAGACAAAAAGCAAAGGCCGCGGTGAAGGACCACAGCTTCATACCCTGCGCCTCGCATCCGCAGCAGCCTCGACTTGTGAATAATCCAGATGACTAAAAATAAACTCTTACTCTGATAAATCCGCCGTTGCCCATGGTGTTGGCAAAGTAAGTCCCTTCCTTGCCCGTGTTCCAATTCAGATACGCATAGATATCCACATTCTGGGAAAAGGAATACATGACCGTGGGCACAAGCGCCAGGCTGTGGTCCGAGAGGCTGCAGATGGCGGACATCCCCACTGTCATAAGGTCTGTGGCCGGATGCTGGATCAAAAAATAGACCTGGTCTCTGGAGACCGCCTTCTGCTCCTGGGCAAAGCTGCGCATCCAGTCATTAAGGGTGTAATCTCTGTAATCGCTCTTTCCCAAAGTGTTCCGAAAGTACTCAATGAGAAAGTAAGTCTGAAAATCAAAGGTGTAATCCGCGCCCGCTGCCAGTTCGCAGAAATCATCGGTCTCCTCCATCCAGTTATAGGCATACTCGGCCCATACCCCCAGACCCAGCAGCTCTCCGGCGGTGCTGACGCCAAGAAGACGCCTTTTCTCCGGAAGCTCCTGAAAATTCATTTGAGCCAAGTCAAACACAGTATAATCATGAAAGACCCAGGTCTTTTCTATGCCGGTCACCGCAAAGTCAAAACGGGAGATGCGTGTTTTGAACTGAAGCAGTTTGGCTGACCTTTTCCACTCATCTCCAGGTGAATAAAGAGCTGTTAGTGTGCTTCCCAATCCGATGGGCACATCAGCGCGGAGGGCATTGTGGCCTGGCTGCTCATAGGTGGGGTCCAGAATGTCTTTGATATTGAAAACATCCACAGGATTCCAGACATAGCCTGTACCCAGAGAGATCTGCTGTTTGCCCAGGGTCAGGTCAAACAGCTTAAAAGAAAGCTTCATATACGCATTGTCCAGAAAGTTGCGGTCGGAAAAAGGAATCACATACAGGGATTTGAGGGCATCAGGGATCTTTGAGGTGATATCGGAAGAGAGAAAATCCAGAATATTCCACTGCTTTTTCCCGTGATAAGTGATGTAATCAAAATTGGCGGCAAAGTATACGCTGGAAGAGAGGTCAGCCTTGAGGTCCACTCTCAGCTTATTGGCAAAGAGCTGGTAAAAGCGGTCTTTGACCTTTGCGCCCATGACCTGGGCCTCATAATAGCCGAAAAGGTCAACGTCACCCCTAGCTTCGGGCGTAATGAGGAAAAAGAGGACAAGCGCCATGAGGCATACAGAGAATGTCTTTTTTTTCATTTTTTCAAACTCCTTCCCGTACGGAAACATCCGGTTAAATACCTGTTGAAGAAAATCATTCCTGAAGCTCCTCAAGAAGAAACCGCACATATGTTTTCTTCAGGATATCGATGAACTCTTTCTGATCCTTGTTTTTATCTGAGTTGTAGTAGCGGGCCCATTCATCCTTGAGCAGCGTGAAAAATGCGATGGGAACAAAACCGAAATAGAAGGCAGCTAATACAATTTTATCTTTATCCTCGATTGAAATATCCAGATCCTGTGCCATTTTTAATCCTTCTGCAAGTCCCATGTCCAGCACTTGAAAAAGCGGCCACTGCTTTTTTTCTGATTTGAGCTCTTCAGTAATGATGATGCGCAGCACATCCTCATTGCCTTTATACAGATCAAAGATTCTCTCGATGGATAGGCGGATCAGTTCTTTTTTTTCTATTTGCACGTGCCTTTCCATCATTTTTTTCTTTCTCCGGAGAGATTCTTCAAGAAACACCTTCATGATCTCTTCCAGAATTTCCTCCTTGCTCTTGAAATAATAATAAATGAGAGCCTTGTTCACTCCTGCTTTTTGAGCGATCTCATCCACCCGGGCTCCGTCAAATCCTTTTCTGGCAAAAAGCTTCGTTGCCGCCTTGAGGATCTTTTCCCGGGTTTTAGCCTGTTTCTTTTTCCTGCCGTCCGTTTCAGCACTCATTGTCCTGCACTTTTTTAACTAACTATTTAGTTAGTATCGCATTCAAATTGATTTGTCAAGCTTTTTTTTAGAAAAAAATAAATTCCGATTTGAAATTCAGTAAGCTCTCTATAACCTCGGCTCGTTCATCATAGAGGCTGGTTTTCTCAGAAGGGAGTTATCAGTGCCCCTTCTCTTTGGCAGAGGATTTGTTTTTGGCCATTAAAGGATTGGAAATCCAGTCTTCTCCGTTGCAATAAAGGACCTCAGGGAACAGTCTGGTTCTGACCTCAGCCATGACATGAGGGCTGAATTGTTCACTGACTATACCTTTCTCATAAGCCTCACGATACAGATTTTCAAACTGGTCTGCGAACCGGATCTCCTTAAGCACAAAATTAAAATCAAACTCAAAAAAAAGGCCTGATTTGGTCTCAATGGATATGGTTTCCCCCTCAATAATGCGAATCTGGAAGACAGGGTCGCGAATGAATGTTGAATTGCCGATATCTGTGCTTGGAAAAAGAATGTACTGCATCTCCGCTCCCTGGGAGAGTCCGGGAGATTTGTAATAGCCTGTCTGAGGGGAGCCTCCGCTTGTAAAATCAGGCTCCAACACAATCAGGCAGCCCTTATCATATTCATTGTTGCAGCCGGCCATCAGGATCTCTTCCTCTCCATCCAGGTCCAGATCCCAAAAAGAAATATCTTCGATCCTCCCTGAATTCCAGTATTCCCTCAGTAAGCTGCCTTGGTTATCGAGAACCCCAACCTGTGTGGGAAACATATCTATGTTATCAGATATCACCAATATTTCAGGCGGCCTGTCTTTATTAAAGTCAGCAACCTTAAACCCACGTATTTTGTATTTAGATGAGTACTGTTTTTCGCCAAAAATCATCTTCCGTCCTGGCTTAAAAATCCATCTTATTTCCCCTTTACTGCTGAAGCAAAAAAGCCTGCTTGGAGCATAATTGTAATCAACGGAAGTTTGTGCAAACAAGACTTCATTCTTGCCGTCGCGATTCAAGTCGATTATCATTATAAGGGGCAGATCCATTTGACGCTTTCCTCTTCCTCTCCTTTTGAACTGAAAGTGATTCCAGTAAAAGGCTTCATCCTGAAGGCCCCTTATATCTGTATCATAGCGCCAGATCTCTTTCCGGTTTTTGTTCAGCACCACCAGTTCTGATCCCTCGATCCTGAAATCATGGGGGTTTTTAGGCATTTGCGGCCGTATCAAAAAAATAAAGATCAAAACAAGGGCTAGGACAGGAGTAAGAAAAAAAAGATATCTCCTCCTGTTCTTGATTTCGCTTTGATTTTTTCTTTCAAACCAGGCGTCGAGGTCCTGCTTATAGGAAAAAACTCTGGACTTTGATGAATCGATGAACCTGTGCACGGGAAGCATGGAATCCTTTTCCCATCTCTGGCAAGTCCTCACATCGAAGCCCAGATAATCTGCAATTTCTTTCCAGGATATCAAAATGTCTTTCTGCTTCTCTTGGGCATCCACAGCAACCAAAATTTAATCAAATATGCCATCAAAGGTCAAGGTAAAAAAACCGGTCTCCCCAAAACATGAATTCCTTATATCATAGGCCTCTAGAAAAATTGACTATCCTGAATTATTCACGAGCCAAGGGTGCTGCCCGTCATTTTTTCAAGCTCTCTTTAATCTTAGAGAATTCAAAACCACAGATACGGAACTGAAAGCCATGGCCGCCGCTGCTATGATGGGATTGAGAAGAATGCCGAAAAAAGGATAAAGAACACCGGCAGCTATGGGGATCCCCACTGAATTATAGAAAAAAGCCCAAAATAGATTCTGTTTTATGGTTTTCACGGTTTTCCTGCTGAGCTCGACCGCTGATACAACTCCTTTCAATTCCCCGCTTATAAGGGTGATATCCGATGCTTCCTTGGCTACATCGGTTCCTGAGCCGATAGCTATTCCTATGTCCGCCTGGGCAAGAGCAGGGGCATCATTGATACCATCCCCTACCATGGCTACTTTTTTGCCTTCTCTCTGGAGGGCTTTCACAGCTTCGAGCTTATCTTCAGGCCTGACTTCAGACAGCACCTTTTTTATTCCGGCTTTTCCGGCGACCGCGTTCGCTGTCCTTTTGTTATCTCCGGTCAGCATAACCACTTCCATTCCCATTTTTCTGAGCTTTTCTACAGACCAGGCTGCATCACTCTTGAGCGGATCGACCACACTTATCAAGCCTGCGGCTTTGCGGTCCACGGCTGCAAAAACCGGAGTCTTCCCCTCAAGAGCCAGGGCTTCGGCTTTATCTTTAAGTTCTCCGAGGGTCATTCTGTTTTTTTCCATGAAATCCTGTGTTCCTAGGAGAACTTCCTTTCCTTCCACCTCCGCTTTGATCCCCTGTGCTTCAAAAGCCTGAAATTTATCCGGTTCACGAAGAGATATTTTCCTATTTTTCGCTCCTTTTATGACCGCCTCCCCCAGAGGATGTTCGGAATTGAGCTCCGCACTTCCGGCATAAAACAAAAGTCTCTCCTCTGTGTAAGGATGTTTGGGAATCACATCCGTTACTTCAGGCAAGCCCTTTGTGATCGTGCCGGTCTTGTCAAAAATAAGGGTGTTTATTTTATAAGCATTTTCCAGGGTCTCCCCGCCTTTTATTAAAATCCCGTTCTCCGCACCCTTGCCTGTTCCCACCATTATCGCAGTGGGCGTTGCCAGGCCCATGGCACAGGGACAGGCGATGATCATCACCGCCACAAAATTCAAAACCGCTAATGTCAGTGCCGGCTTTGGGCCAAAAACAAACCATGCGGCAAAAGTCACGACAGCAATGGATATCACAATCACGACAAAATATCCTGCCACAATATCAGCCAGTCTTTGAATGGGAGCTTTGGAGCCCTGGGCCTGCTCCACCATTTTGATGATCTGAGCCAGGGCTGTTTCCCTGCCGACTCTGGCCGCTTTGAACAGGAAGCTTCCTGTTTTGTTCATGGTCGCCCCTATGACCTCATCTCCCTCTTTTTTTACTACAGGCATGCTTTCCCCGGTTATCATGGATTCATCCACATAAGAGGCCCCTTTGGTTACAATCCCGTCCACTGGAATTCTCTCGCCGGGGCGGATTTGAATCACATCCCCTACCCTGACCTGACCCACGGCAATGTCCAACATCTTTCCATCTCTTATCACTCTGGCTATTTTTGGTTTGAGCCTCATAAGCTTGCGCACAGCTTCGGAAGTGCGTTTTTTCGCTCTTGCTTCCAGCATCCTCCCCAGGGTAATAATCACAATGATCATGGAAGAAGTATCAAAATAAACATGGGGCGTGATACCTCCTGAAGCAAAGAACGATGGAAAAAGAGCGGCCGCCGCACTGTACATATAAGCCGCGGAAGAACCAACGGCAATGAGGGTGTTCATATCCGCGCTTTTATGTTTTAAAGCCTTCCATGCGCTTGCGTAAAAGGGCCATCCGATCCAGAATTGAACAGGTGTCGCCAAAACCCAGAGGAAAAAGACGTTACTCATAAAAGAAGGAAGCCATGGAAACAATTTAGGAGAGCTTCCCAGAAATATGACCAGCGCCAAAAAGACCCCTGCTGATAGTTTTGTTCTCAGCCTGTTGAATTTTTTTGTATGATCATCCTGAACATCTTTCTCCCCATCATCAGGCTCTTCCTGCACTCCGTATCCAGCATGTCTCACTGCATTTTTTATACTCTCCGCATCCGTATGAGACGGCTCGTATTCAACAGATGCTTTTGAGCTGGCTAAATTGACATTGACCTTGGAAACACCTTTTACACTTGAGATGCTTCGTTCCACTTTGGAGGCACAGGCCGCACAAGACATCCCTGTTATAGGGAGGTCGATCCTTTTAATGCTGATAGACAAAGCTTTTTTGGAGACTTCTTTTTCGGTATCTTCCTTTTTTTCATGCATTTAACCCATCCCCTCATAAGAAACGAGGTATTTTATCCTATTATTTCTATATATTTTATATACAATTGCAAGTATAGCATGCCTCGCGGAATGATGTCAACACAGATACCCCCCGGCGGCCAATAAAGTTATTTATACCTTACCCATTTGATGATTTCAGGTAAGCTGGGGCGCTTTCCATACATAAGAAGCCCTACCCGGTATATCTTTCCGGTAATCCAGATCATTCCGACAGTGGTCGTGATGAGCAGCACAATGGAGCTCAAAATCTCTGTGAAAGGAGGAAGCAGAACACAGACACGGAGAAGCATGAGAATAGGAGAGAAGAACGGGATCAATGAAAGCACGATTGACAGTGGAGCCAATGACCGCATTCAGCACCTTATTGATGCTGCTGATTTTTTCAAAATCCGACACATTCTCCGCTGCAAACTCAACGGTTCCTCCCTCAATGATGTTTTCAGGGATGTACATGTATCCGGAAATATCGCCAGACAGTACTTTTTGATTGAGAGCATCTTCAAGCTGTCCCAGGTCAGCCGTCAATTCATAATTTTCCAGTTCTTTACAGCATAAAAGCTGCCGTATTGTTTTGATATGTTCTCTACTTCAATTGCTTTCATCTCAGTTCCCTTCACTACTCTGAATTGTGCAATTTTCAGATATTATAGTGATTCCTCCTGCATTTATCAACGCCGAGAATTATTCATGCCTCATCCTGATGAATTTCAGCTTTTCCATTTCACATTCAACTGCCTTTTCTGTTATATTACAGTAAATCCCAACATGGAGTGTGCTCAATGAAAAAAGGTAAATATGTCATTATCATCTTTCTTGTTTTTTTCATTCTTCTGGCTGCTACTTTTGTTTCTTTCCTTTATTACGAATTTGCAAAAGTCCCAACTGTAAAACCCGGCTCCTGCCTCGAGATCAACCTCTCGGGGAGGCTTATCGAAAAATCTTATCCTGACTTTCTTTCCGCTTTTTTCATGCAGCAGCCTCCGCTCTCAATGTATGATATCTGGACAAATATGCGCAAAGCCAAAGTCGACACAAAAATAGACAGCATCCTGTTAAGGCTGGGGTATGTTGATGCTGACTGGGCTAAAATAAATGAGATAAGAGACCTGGTGCTGGATTTTAGAAAATCAGGGAAAAAAGTATACGCCTATATCGAAGAAGCCTATGACCTGGATAAGGAATACTATCTTGCCACAGCCTGCGACAAAATCGTTCTTCATCCGGAAGGGATGCTCGTCATTAATGGAATAGGCGGGTATGTGCCGTTCGTGAAAAAACTGCTGGATAAAATCGGTGTGGAAGCAGAGGTCGAACGGGTCGAAGAATACAAGACCGCTTATAATATGTTCACCAAAGACCATCTCACGCCTGCCCACAGGGAGATGATGGAATCCATTTACAGTGAGATTTTTTCCCTTTATGTGGAAACCGCATCAAAAGCGAGAGGAATGACGGCACAGGACTTTGAAAAACTTATTGATCACGCCTTTTTTCAGGGGGAACAAGCCAAGGAAGCCGGACTTGTGGATGAAGTCTTCTATGAGGATGAACTGCTGGACTTGATAGGGGGAAAAAACAAAAAAGTCAACAGGATAAGCCATGCCAAGTATGTAAAAACACCGCCTTCCTCGCTTGGGCTTAATAAAGGGAAAAAAATAGCACTTCTCTACGGCGTAGGCCCCATATTCACAGGAGAAGGGGCTTATTCGATTATGGGAAGCCGGACCGTCGTGAGATGGATAAGGAAAGCCAGAAAAGACGACTCTATCAAAGCCATTGTATTCCGCGTGGACAGCCCCGGCGGCTCTGCTGTCGCATCTGACTCCATATGGAGAGAAGTCTCTCTGGCAAAAAAAGAAAAACCTTTTGTGGTATCTATGTCCGATATGGCCGGTTCCGGAGGCTATCAGGTTTCAATGGCGGCCCATAAAATCATAGCTCATCCACAGACTTTAACCGGTTCCATAGGGGTTATCTTTGCCAAATTCAATATGGGAAAACTTTATGAAAAACTAGGCATTTCAGGGGAAAAAATTTCTTTCGGAGATAAGTCCGACATTTTAACCACATTCAGGAAAAGCACTGATGCAGAAAGGGCGTTCCTCAAAGAGATGATTCTGGATACTTATGATAACTTCATTACAAAAGCGGCTAATGACCGCAGCATGACAAAAGAAGAGATTGATAAAATCGGCAAAGGAAGGGTCTGGACAGGAAGCCAGGCACAGAAGCTCGGGCTTATAGATGACATCGGAGATTTATCAAAAGCAGTACAAACAGCCAAAGAGATGGCAGGAATCCCTCCAGATGAAGAAGTGGCGCTTGTGGTGCTCCCCAAAAAAGTTTCCCTTTTTGATGCTTTGTTCGGAAAACTTGCGGCCAGGGCTCAATCCAAAATCCCTGTGTTTGATAAAAAAGTACAGGACGTGCTTTCGACCATCCAGATGCTGAGAGATGAGGTGATATGGGAGCTGATGCCGTTTTGGCTCTCCCCTGAATGATAGTATAGGGACGTCCCATTAGGTACCACCCTATAAAATCCCGCATTTATATACATGGCTTACAATCAAAATGCAATCAATCTTCCCTTATTCTGACTCTTAAGAACCCGATCTATAGAGGGACTTGCGTCTGCAGGATTGCGGTGGTGTATTAAATCAGAGAGAGACAATCTGGAATATTGTTTTAATATCCAACGGATTCAGTAATATAGGGTGGTACCTTATGGAGCGTCCCTAAATTAATAGGCGTAGGAGGATGGACATATATTCCTGAATTCACAGTAGCTGCAGTCGTGCCAGTCCGGCTCAGCATGAAAATCACCCTTTCTTATCCCCTGTTCGGCCTTTCTTATTTTCTCAGCCGCGGCTTCCATTTCTTTTTCGCCTTTATAAGCTCTTCCAATAATATCAGATTCCAAAAAATGAAGCCGGGTCTCTAAAAGTTCTTTTTTCTCTGTTTTTGAAAAGGAAAGGGCATAGAGGTCCAGCTGCACAGCCTCCTTTGTCTTTCTATCTGCTTCCTCCTGGTTTTTGACCTGGGTGGCTTTGAAATCAGTGATCACAGCTCCATTCTTAAGCATATCGACTCTGTCCCATCTTCCGACAAACTTGACATTCCCTTCCTTCCATTTGAATTCTTTCTCAAGATAATAGGGATTTTTCCCAGACGACTCTTCTCTTTTATAAAACAGGCGCACAGCTTTTTCACCTGCTTTTTTCTTCATTTCTTCATGTTCCCGGCTAAGGAATCCTTCGTTGATCCAGTGGTCTTTATAATATTGGACCACCTCTTCTATGCCGGGGCTTTCTCCTGACATCCTCTTCTTTAAATAGAAATGAACCGCTTCATGCATCACTCTTCCAAAAATCAGATTGTAATGAGGAAGAACAGGAACACGCATAATATGCCTGTATCTGTACTTCAGGGGGCAGGTCAGATAATCATCGACCTGAAAAAAGCTCAAGCTGATGACCCCTTTTCTTTCTTCTTCTTTAACAGGAAAAGACTGAGTATGTCTGGGAGCGTATCTTCTGATCTCCTCCTCTGCTGAGGAGCAGAGGGTTTTTTCCGGAGCTTTGGCCAGGTCCAAAGCCTCCAGAACAAAGGGGCTGACCTTTTTCAGCCGCTTTACCCCGTAATCCCTGGCCCATGTCAAATAAAGAACCCTTTTTGCTCTGGTCATCCCCACATAAAACAAACGTCTCTCTTCCTGCATGTGTATCTTGTTGAGATCTTCACTGGGAAGAGCTTCTTCCCCTGAGGAACGCTGTTTCGTAATGTCATCCGGAAAAGGGATCTTTTCTTTTCTCATTCTCCCGGGAAACCTGTCAGCGATAAGACTCACCATAAAAACTATCTGAAACTCAAGCCCTTTGGCTTTATGGACCGTCAGCACATTGACCGCATCCTCCTCCAGTTCCGCTTCAGCCGTAGCCGGATTATCACCTACCTGCTGGAGAAGTTCCAGGTGTTCGGCAAAGGATTGAATGGAGTCATCTCCTGTCAGTTCCGAAAAATCCTTTAGTTTGTCAAAAAACAAACGGATATTCTTTATCTTTATTTCAGTTTCAAGGTCTTTTTTCTCCACAAGTGACTTCAAATACCCGCTCCTCTCAAGAAACGAATACAAAACCCTGCCCGCATTTTGGGAGCTTGAATATTCCACAAAATAGAGGAGTTCATTAAAAATCTTTTTTATCTTCCGAACAGATTCACTTGAAATATCAACCGGCAGTTCGCCGCTGTCGATTTTCTGAAAGGCCTTATGCAGAGGCCAGTTTTTCCTGTACGCATAATTGGATACCTTTGTTAAATCATAGGTGCTTACACCATAGACTTCTGACAAAGAAAGGCGGAACAGGCTTTTGCTGTCCTCAAAGTCCGTCAATATCTTGATGAATGATATGAGAAGGCGTACCTCCTCCCTTGAGTAGAGCCCCCTGCTTCCGGAAAAACGAAACGGGATCTCATTTACGTTTAAAGTCCTGATAAAAGGATCCGCATCCATATTTCTTCTGACCAGAATGGCGATATCTTTGCAGCTAAAACCTTCTTTGATTTTTTCTTTTATGATCTCAGCCACTCTATCGGCTTCATGTGATGAAGTATCGAATTGAAGCTTAAATATGCTTTTCTCTTCCTGTTTTTTTGTTGACTTCAGTGATTTATTTATATCCTCCCTCACTTCCAAACGGTAGGGATTGTTGTGCTGTATCAACTTATAGGCGGAATCAAGCACGGCCTGGGTGGAGCGGTAATTTTTGTTTATGACGACTCGCTCCGTATCAGGATACATCTTGGAGAAATCCAGAATATTACTCAGAGACGCGCCTCGAAACCGAAAGATGCTCTGGTCATCATCCCCGACTACTGTGATGTTTCTGTGTTTTCCCGCCAGGAGCCTGAGCATCTGGAACTGAATGTAATTGGTATCCTGAAATTCATCCACCAGAATATATTTGTATCTATTCTGAAAATGTTTTAATAGAGAAGGCCTCCTCCGGAACAAATCCACGGCCAGCACCACCTGGTCTTCAAAATCAATTTTTCCCTGTTCTCTAAGAATCCTCTGGTATTCTCTGTACACCTTGGCTATCTCCAAGTGTTTCAAAGCTGTCTCTTTATCTGCGGGATCTTTCGCCTCTTTCTCCATTTCGGAAGCAAATATCACATACTGTTCAGGTTTCACGTCCTCCTGTTTGAGCCTCCGTATAGCCGCCAGAATTTCCTGGATATGTTTTGTGGGACTGCTTAAAGGCCTGTAAATATCCAGAGGAAACCTGAACAGATTCTCCCTGAAGAAAATAGACTGATCCACTTCATCCAATAGCTTGAAATCAAGGGGAAGCCCGATCTCATGTCCGTAATCTCTGAGAACACTCTCGCCGAATGAATTGAACGTCGCCACATCAACAAACGAATAGCTGTAGGGAATAAGAATATCGACTCTTTCTTCCATCTCATTAGCTGCTTTTTCAGTGAAGGTGACAGCTAGTATCTGTTCCGGTCTTGCATATTTAGCAGATATCAAATACGCGACCCGGTGAGTGAGGACTTTTGTCTTTCCGGTCCCGGCTCCTGCTATGATCAGCAAAGGGCCCTGTGTATGGGTAACGGCTTTCCTCTGTTCCGGATTGAGTTCTTTTAGCAGACCTTCCATAGGACACACCCGTATTTTACATCACGTTTTTGGAAATAAAAAACAAAGCCTCAGGACTCTATCGATTTTTCTCTCTGATTTTAGCTCTATTTTTTGACGATGACTATCTCATCCGGCTTGACCAGCCAGAGTTTCTCACGTGCCTTTTTTTCTACGGCCTGGGGATTTGTTTTGAGTTCCCTTATCTCCTTCTGCAGTCCCTGCTTTTCTTTTTCCAGCTTCTCGGCTTTCTCAATCAATTCCCGCTGTTTCTCTTTTGTTTTGTATGCATCTATCAAACCATTCTTTCCAAAAAAAGAGACCATGACCAGAACAAAAAACAAAAAAACAATCCCTGCGGTGAAGAGCCTTTTTTTGAATCCCTGAGAACCGTCCTCTTGCTTTCTCATTTATGAGATCAATCCCAATCCTGAACTAATGAGCCTTTTAAGCTCTTTTTTTGATCCTGCTTCCGCATAACACCGGATGGCAGGTACCGTTCCTGAGAAACGAAGCAGCAGCCAGTCGTCTTCTGAGAAATTGAATTTAATCCCATCAGCATCCTGTGTGCTCAGTACTTTTCTTTGACCTACTTCAGCAGGAGGATTCTTGATCAGCTCTTCCAATTTTTGTCTGATTTTTTCGGACAAATCGACTTTGACCTGCTCTCTTATCCTTTTCCCATACTTTTTGAATAATTCTGTGGTTAATTCAGAAAGACTTTTTCCTTCCGCTGAGATCATCTCTGCCACTAAAAGGCCTGCAAATATCCCATCTTTTTCGGGCAGATGGCCTTTAACCACAAGGCACGCACTCTCCTCGCCTCCGAACACTATCTTACCCCTTAAAAACAAATCCGCAAGATACTTAAAGCCAACCGGAGTCCTGTACAGCTTCATTTTATAATTACGCGCTATTTTATCCAGCAAATGAGATGTGGCCACAGAACGGCCCACTCCGCCCTTCAATTTCTTTCTGGTTATCAAATATTCCAGAAGCAGGGCAAGTACTAAATCCGCATCTACAAACATCCCTTTCTCATCGACAATCCCGAACCTGTCTCCATCACAATCCGTGGCGATCCCCATATGACAGCCTTTTTCTCTGACCGTCTTTTTTAATTCCCCAAGGTCTTCACTTCTGCAGGAGGGATTTATCCCTCCGAAATAGGGGTCAATGTACCCATGCAGCTCTTCAATTGAAATATGATTCTCTTCTAAAATCTCATCCAAATACTCCCGGCTCGTGCCGTATAAAAGGTCTACTCCTATCTTTATTCCTGACTTCCGGATCGCATCAAAATCGATTTTTTTTTGGATATCGCCCAGATATTCACTCTGCAGATCTATTTCTTCAATAAATTCAGATTTCGGGTAATAAGGACATGAACTGTACTGATCCGAAAGATATTTTATCTCCTCCTCGATCTGATCGGTCACTTCCGGCAAAGCAGGAGCTCCCGTCTCGACGTTGAATTTGAGTCCGTTGTATTCCGGCGGATTAAAGGATGCTGTGAAATTTATCCCTCCCTGCGCTTTTCTGGAAATGATTTGGAAGCATTGGGCTTGAGAGGGAGCATCCCGGTCTGTTAAGTAAACATGGATCCTGTTATGAGAAAGAACTTTGGCTGCTTCTGAAGCAAACCTTTCTGAAAGAAACCGGGTGTCATAATTGACTATGACAGAAATTTTGGAATCGAATCTTTTCTTCAAGTAATTTGCGATCGCCTGGACCACAATACGGACATTCTGAAAGGTGAATTCCTCCCCCATAACAGCCCGCCAACCAGATGTACCGAATTTAATCATGACCAACCGAACAAAAAGTAACACAAGTCTTGTCTAAAAGCAATATAATTACATAATTTTAATGGATTTCACTTTTTCTTGTCTGTCATGGGAACAAAACGGACTCCCAGTATCTCTTTTTTTAATGGTTTCCCCTGCTTTTTCTCAATCAATGTCAGTATTTGAAAAGAAGAGGGCTCTCCTATAGGAATGATCATCTTCCCTCCTTCCTTGAGCTGCGTAAAAAGAGCGGGAGGCACCCTTTTTGAAGCGCAGGTCACTATCACAGCATCATAAGGAGCGTTCTCCTCCCATCCTAAATTTCCATCTCCCCATTTAATCCGCACATGAGTGTATCCTAATTCTTTAAGAGTACAATCCGCTTTTTCCGCCAGCTCCTTTATGATCTCCACTGAATAAACCTCATCCGTCAGATGTGCCAGGACAGCCGCCTGGTATCCGGAACCCGTTCCTATCTCAAGTACCTTATCTCCGTTTTTTACCTCAACAACCTCTGTCATCAAAGCGACGATATAAGGCTGTGAAATGGTCTGCTTGGCATCGATCGGAAGAGGGTGATCCGCGTAAGCCAGGTCACGGTACTTTTCGTCTATGAACAAATGCCTGGGGACTTCTCTCATCGCTTGAAGGACTCTCTCATCCCTAATACCTCTCCTCTCCAGCTGGTTTTTCACCATTTCCTTTCTCTGGTCAGCATAGTTCTCCGGAGCCTTTTTTAGATCCGCCCTGCAGAAAATAATAAAAAGAGCAGATACAAGAAGCGCTATCAATAAGCCTGACCTATTCATAAAAAAACGGCCATGTCCCTTTTTTTTGTCCACGGATTACCTTTCCCTCTTTATCACCACTATGATACACCATTCCGCTAATCCATAAAAGCCTGGATTTGATCCTGGTTATTCACGAGTCGATGGTGAAGAAGGCTTAATGGTAAAAAAGGACGACATTCATTTTTTTTTATGAATAGGTCAGGTTAAATAAAAGTATAAGCATCAAGGAAAGAAACAGTCCCACAGGTTTTCTTCAAGCACTATAAAAATGCAGGAAACATGCTCGATTATAGATATGTTATCAGCAGCTTTAGCTTTTATGAATAACCTGGGAGAATTCACCTTTACAGAGGAGTAAAAATAACATAAAATCACCCTTAATATCGTCTTTAAGGAGGATTGACGAATCAGTCAATAAATACAAACATAAGTAAATAAATGTATATATATTTATCTAAATCCGTTATTATTAGAGGCGACTGGGTACAAAAATTTCAATATTATTTATTTGACAAAGATAAATATATTTGGTAATAAGGTACTCAGGTCAGGAAAGGTGAATATAAAAACACATGAAAAAAAATGCCATGTATCCAGGTTCCTTCGACCCAATAACAAATGGCCATGTTGATATCATAGAAAGGGGATTAGAAATTTTCGATCAAATAGATGTTGCTGTTTTAAAGAATCCCAAAAAGGACCCTCTCTTTACGACTAAAGAGAGAGTCAAAATGATCGAAAACATATTTCCTGATCAAAAAAGAATAAAGGTTTTGTCTTTTAATGGACTTCTGGTTGACTTTGCCAAGAAAATGAAATCTAGTATTGTTATCAGAGGATTGAGAGCTATTTCGGATTTCGAGTACGAATTCCAGATGTCTCTGATGAACAGGAAACTGGCTCCGGATATTGAGACACTTTACATGATGCCTGCGGTGGAATATTCTTTTCTGAGCTCCCAGCTGGTCAAAGAGGTATGCCTTTTGGGAGGCTGCCTCAAGGGATTGGTCCCCCCTTCTGTTGAAGAAAAACTAAAGGGGAAAATCAAGAAAAACCAAAATTTAACTTTATAATAAGGAAATAAAAAATGCTTGGAATCGGACAGCCAAAACAAGCTGTAGGATTAGACATTGGATCTCATTCCATAAAAGCTGTCGAGCTTAAAGCTGTAAGGGGAAAAGAGGATAGCTTTTTATTGAAAAAGATCGGATATGAGCTTCTCCCCCCTGACGCTATTGTAGAAGGAACCATAATTGACTCTGCAGCGGTTGTAGAGACCATTAAGATAATTTTTGATGAGAATAAAATATCGAACAAGAATGTCGCCATTTCCATCTCAGGAAACTCTGTGATCATCAAAAAGATATCCCTTCCTTCCATGGAAAGCGAAGAACTTGCAGAATCGATCATTTGGGAAGCCAAACACAACATTCCCTATCCCTATGAGGAAACCAATGTCGACTACGCAGTTCTCAGACCGCCTGACTATTCAGAAGATAGAAATTTGGATATACTGCTCGTGGCAGCAAAAAAAGATAAGATCGCCAACTACAGCAATGTTATCAATCAAGCCCGAAAAAACCTGGATGCTATAGAAGTAGATGTTTTTGCCCTGCAAAATGCTCTGGAACTCAATTATCCCGAGATCTTCAACAACAAAACAATCTCTATCATAAACCTGGGTGCGAATATCACAAATGTGATCATCGTAGAAAAAGGAATCCCCCAATTGTTCAGAGACCTTTCCATCGGAGGCTCGTTTTTCACCGAGAATCTCAGCAAAGACCTGAGCATCAGTTTTGACGATGCGGAAAAACTCATCAAGGGACTTCCGGTTCAGAATATTCAAGCTGACCAGTTCAAAACAGTATTAAACATGAGCATCCAGAACCTTATCGATGAAACTGAAAAAACCTTCTCCTTTTATGAAGCAGGCGAAAAAACAGGAAGGAAGATCGACTTTGTCTTTTTAAGCGGAGGACTTTCGAAATTAAAAGACCTTCGTAGCAATTTTGAACAAAAATTCAATATCAAGACTGAGATACTCAATCCATTTAAGAGAATAGAATACGATGAAAAAAAATTCGATTCTATATACTTCGATGAGCTTTATACTCTTTTCGGAGTAGCAACAGGCTTGGCATTAAGAAAAACGGAAAAATAAACCATGATAAGGATTAATCTATTAAAGCCCGGGAAAAAAGAGGTGTCAGAGGCACCCGGTGTCCCTGAGCCTGAACTAAAAGGAAAAAAACGACAGTTTCCTTATATGCTTATCTTTCTTCTTGTCATCATACTGATTGGAGCTCTTTTCCTTCTCCAAAAAAGAGAATTAAACAGTGAAAAGGCCTTATTGCAGGATGCGAAAGCTGAGAAACAAAGCCTTCAGTATGTACTGACAAAGCTCGAAGACCTGGAAAGACAGAAGCAAGTGCTGAGCAGAAAAATAAACCTGATAACCCGCTTAAAATCAAGGCAGGGAGTGGGCGTTATCATTATGGACGAACTGAGTAAAAATCTTCCAGATTGGGTCTGGCTGACAGAGCTTGATTTCAAAGATTACAACCTCTTGATTAAAGGAAAATCGCTGTCCAATAATCTGATTGCTGACTTCATCTCAAATCTTGAAGAAAACCAATACTTTAAAAATGTGGACCTCATATCCTCTACATTGAGAGAGACAAAGAACAACAAGTATCTTGAATTTTCAATGAACGCCAGCTTTGTCCTTCCCTACACTCCTATCCAGACAGAAGAAAGCGTAAAGGAGAATTCCCAATGAAAGACTGGCCCTGGTACGGTTATGTATTGGTAGCCCTTATCATCTTAGGGCTCTTCTATTTTATCCATTACAAGCCACAAAACGACGAGCTTGCCAGTATCAGAGACGAAAGAATCCGCACAGAAAAAGAAGTAGAGATGCTGAAGCAGAAAAAAGAAGAATTGGATCAAATAGAGAAGGAATTAAAGTCAATGACCGCCCAACTGGACGAACTGGAAGCCATCATCCCCGAGGAGCAAGAAATAGACGTCATATTGAGAAGGATACAGCAGCTTGCCTTTGATTCAAGGATCGACATCGTCCGGTTTACGCCAAAAGCACTTATAGCTCAAGAGTTTTTCTCAGAAAAGCCCATATCCATGGAACTTACGGGAAACTATCATAATATTGCCGTCTTCTTCAGCAAACTCAGCAACTTCTCAAGATTGTTCACCATGGAAGATTTCTCAATAAAAGCTTTAAGGGATCAAACAGACTCTCTAACGGTTAGGACTAATTCCACGGCTAAGACCTATGTCTTCCACGAAGAGGCTTCTCAGCAAGAAAAAGACAAAGAGGGGAAGTGATGAAAAAAACAACCATATTTACAATCTTATCTGTATGTTTGTTTGCCGCTTTTCTCGCCCCTGCATACAGCCAGGAAAAAACAGACCCAGAAAAAGCAGAAGAACCCAGTATAAAGCAAATCCAAAGGGAGGCTTACACCTATAATCCCGCAGGACGGCGCGACCCTTTCAGAGACCTCCTGGCCGGAAGCGAAGCGGAAGAAAAAGCCGGCACAAAAGCGGTCTCAGAAATGTCTATTGACGATGTCATCCTTATAGGCATTTTAAAAATAGAAAAAAATCTTATCGGAATTATTAGAGGCCCGCAGGGATTTCCTTTTAAAATCAATGAAGGTGATCAGTTCAATGACGGTTTCGTACTGACCATCAAAGAAAGACAGATAATCTTTCGAAAAACAAAAAACAGAGGAATTCCTTTGTCAAGACCTATTAATGTAACCAAAGAAATAAATCCAGAGGAGCGATAACATGAAAGGGAAAAAATATTTACATGCAGCCGCCTTTCTATGTATTATAACGCTTGTCAGCGGATATCCCGTCTACAGCCAACAGCTTTCAAACAGCCTGTACCTTCAGAATGAATTGAACAGTACCCGACTAACCTTAAAGTCCGAAACTCCTTTTAACGTCATCCATTCCTTTTATTCAACCGGACCTGATTCCAGAATCGTTCTGGAATTGGATATGCTTCCATCCGATCTGAACCTGCAGGCAGATCTCAGCAACAGCACTCTGATCCGGGATATTCAAGCTGTCCACAGGGAAACCACAAAGCCCATCATTCTTATAGACTTGAATCAGAAGATGCCCTATACGGTCTTTAACAAGGGCAAATCAGTCGTGATAGAAATCAACCAAGCCCAGGCTCATCTTGAAAACTATCCCCTCACAGAAGAGAACAGAAAAAAAATACAAAAAGGCATGGGTTCATCAGTCTATCTCAGAGATATCAAGGTATCTGAAGGGGATCAAAAGATTGACATAAAAGCAGAAGTGCCTGACAGCTCCGTACCTAATGTATTTGTCCTTGAAAATCCTCTCCGACTTGTAGTGGACCTTCACAACACACTGACCGCAAAAAGTTCATTCAGCCGCTCTATTAACAAATACGGGATCATTGAGTTAAGAACAGGCCAATTTCAGGTTTCAAATCCTTACACCATAGCCAGAATGGTTTTTGACCTGAAGGAGCCTGTTTTCTACACCCTTGATCAAGAAGAAGACTCTCTGAATATCTCGTTTTACAAAAACCAGGAGTTCACCCTGGCTGAGCCGGCTCCGGAGGAACCTCCTGTTTCCGAGACTCTGGAGGAAGAACCCAGTTCTAAAAACGGCTCACCTCAGGACAGCGTTCCGAAAGCAGAAGAAAACCATACAGAAGAAAACAATACGTTAAAAACAAATGGGGATGCGGCATCAAGCGCACCCCAGCCTCAGCAGCTCCAATATGAACCTCAAATAATTGCAGATACAGAAACCAAATACTCGGGACAGCTCATAAGCCCCAGGTTCAAAGACGCCGAACTCAGGGACGTGGTGTTTGTGATAGCAGATATCGCCGGCCTGAATGTTATTTTCGATCCGGACGTGAGCGGCACAGTAACATGTGACTTCACTGATATTCCCTGGGATCAGTTCCTTGACGTGATTCTAAAAACCAACAAACAAGGAAAAAGCATAGAGGGCAATGTTCTGCGTGTTGCTCCAATGGCCGTGCTGACAAGAGAGCAGGAAGAAATCCAAAAACTTTCTGACAGCCAGGAACTGGCAGGCCCGGTAATCGTGCAGACCTTCACTCTTTCCTACTCAAAAGCAGACGAGGTTCAGAGCCTTTTGAGCACTAAAATTTCCAGCCGGGGAGAGATCATCGTAGACAACCGGACAAATACGCTCATTGTATCCGATGTCAGAGAAAAAATGAGCCTCATTGAAAAGCTCATAGATGTCTTTGATACACCGACTCCTCAAGTATCCATAGAAGCCCGAATCGTAGAGGCGACTTCAAGATTTGTGCGGAACTTAGGTGTGCAGTGGGGATGGCAGGGAATCGCTGATCCATTCTACGGAAACCAGACCACACTTCAATTCCCTAACAAAATCCTGGTAGACGGCGCTCAGATTCCAGTAGGGATGACCACCAAAGGAATCGGGGGGCCGCTTGGGGGATATGGAATCAACCTTCCTTCTCCTGAATTCAATACTGTCCTGGGATTCTCTCTGGCAAACATAGCTGATACGTTTAGGCTGGACCTGGCTATCAGCGCTCTTGAGAGGTCTGGAACCGGAAGAATCATATCCGCGCCGAAAATAACCACTCAGAACAACCAGGAAGCTGAAATCATCCAGGGCCGGCAGATCCCTGTTCAGACTGTTGCCAATTTCACGGTCACGACCAGATATGTCAATGCCGCACTGGAACTCAGGGCAACCCCTCAAATAACCGCAGAGGGAACCATTATAATGAATATTGAGATCCAAAACAATGCTGCAGATTTTTCTAACCTGGTCAACGGAATCCCTCCCATTATAAGACAAAGCGCACAGACAACTGTCATGGTACCGGACGGAGGGACAACGGTCATCGGAGGTATATACAGAACCGAAGATTCCATAACAAGAGAAGGGATTCCATTCCTGCATCAGATTCCCATACTGGGCAATCTTTTTAAGTCATTTGCCCGTACAAAAGAAAATAGAGAACTGCTTATCTTTTTAACACCAAGAATAATTAGATAAGATAAAAGGTGCAAGACCATGAAAAAAACAATGTCTATAATCAAATCAACAATCATTTTTGCAGTCGTGATTCTCCTTTTTTCATGCAACCCCATCGAAAATGATACCAGGTCTGCAAGCCTCCTGTATGTCGAAGAAATCACCGGGACTGACATTGAAGACAATGAACAAAATTTTCTTCAATCTGATGTTGCTGTGGAAAGCGGAGAAGAGGGACAAGTCACTGTTGAAGCTGACCTCGTGTCCGCTACTCTGGGTGTTAAGACCATTAACCCGGAACCTATTTACGGAACATCTCAGTACAACAATGTTATCCTGACACGTTATGTCGTCACATATACCAGATCAGACGGAAAAAATACAGAAGGTGTTGACGTTCCCTATTCCTTTGAAGGATCTCTATCATCTGAAATTGCTGTGGGCTCGACTCAAACAATATCCATAGTCGTAGTGAGAGCCGTTGCCAAGCTGGAGTCCCCTTTGATCGACCTCAGAGATGCCAGCGGAGATGTGGTTTTAACAGTCACTGCAAAAGTGGATTTCTACGGCCATGACCTTGCAGACAGAGCCGTTTCCACAACCGGATACATAACCATATACTTTGCGAATTATGTCAATGATTAAGGATAAGAAAATGAATGAGAATAAAAATATAATAACCATTGGTTTGTTGCTCTTTTGTATGCTGTTAATAAGTTCCTGCACACGATCTGAAGTGGAAGAACCCTCTCCCTTAGGCCCCTCCACCATATCCATTGTTTTTGAAGTAACCGCCAATCCCAATATTCTGACTGCAGGTCCATCCCGCCAATCATCGATAATAACCGCCAGCCTAAAAAAATACGACGGAACTCCTTATCCAGGCAAAACTGTTTTGTTTGATATCAGAGACGCTCAAGGTCAAAAGATATACGAGGGCTTCTTTTTTACCGATGACCAGTACACTGCCAGCAGGGTTACGGACTCTCAAGGAATTGCTGAAGTGAAATACTACGGACCTAACGCTAAAGAAATCTCTACAGAAATGGAAATCTACATATACGCCCTTGTACCCTGGGAAGGTCAGGAATTTTTAATAAGCAGGGCTCCGATTTACATAATTCTATCGGATTAACACAAACAAAAGAAAAACCTGCAGCCATCTCTTATTCATAAATAAATATTGATTTTTTCGTTCTTATCTCTTTGGATATCTTTTCCAGGGCCCTATCCAGAGTGCTTCTTTCCTTTGATTTAATAATCACCTGGACCCGACTGCTGCCTCTTAACTTTCTAATCGGAGCAAACGAAGGCCCTAGTATCTCAATATGGTTTTTACTTCTCTTTAATACGTCCAGCAGCGTCCTTGATTTTCTTGCAATGGACCTCAGGTTCCTTCCGTAAAAAAGCACTTCGGCAAGAAAGGAAAAAGGAGGGTATCCCATGAGTCTCCGGTTCTTTAATTCATGCTCGTAAAAGGACGGGATCTTCTCAGACACAGCATGGTTTATGGGATAGCTGTTCGGCAGATAGGTCTGTACCAGAAATTCAGAATCCCTGTCATTTTTCACAAATGCCATTGTCTCTCTTATATACCTGAATGTCTTATAACCCGCTTTGAAATCAGCAAGCCTCAGTATGCTTTCAGGATAAAAGATCCCCACAAAACAAGAAGGCGGTAATTCGGGCATATGTGACAGCATCTGCGTCCCTAACAATATGTCAATTTTCCTCTCTTTATAGTCCTTGACTATCTTTCCTTCCTGTGCCTTTTTTACCGCGGATTTATATATGCTCTCAATCCGGCTTTCGGGAAAATTCTTCTTCAGTTCTTCTTCCAATACTTCCATGCCAAATCCGCCTCCCGGGACCATCCGGGCGCCGCACTCCGGACATTTCATTATTGCATCCTCAGAATAATGGCAGTACCGGCATATGAGCTTTTGCCCTTTTTTGTAATATGTCAACAGAGCCTCACAGTGCCTGCACTTAGGAGTATAATCGCATCGGGAACAGACCAGAGAAGAAGCATAACCCTGCCTGTTGAAGAACAGGAGAACCGGCTCCTTTTTTTTAATCCTCTTTTTGATCCCTTCTTTCATGGGACGGGATAATATTCCGGCGTGCTTCCGGCTGTCAATAATATCTCTCATGAATCTGGATTTTCGGTTTCTGTTTAAGTCGAAAAACCGATCATTCTTCTTCAATTGATACAGAAGCCCCACGGAAGGACTTTCTGACCCATAAACAAGCACTGCTTTTTCCTGTTCTGCTCTCAACCTGGCCCCTACCCTGGCATCATACACAGGGTTCTCTCTCTGATAATACGAGTCATCCTCTTCCTCGTCCACAATGATCAAACCCACATTTTCAATAGGGGACAGCAGAACGGACCGGGGCCCTGCAACCACCTTTGTTTCTCCGTTTCTGATTCCCTTCCATGTGAGTTCTCTTTGTTTTTCACTCAGCCGGCTGTGGAGGAAAGCTGCATTTTCTCCCAATTTTTTTTTAAATTCATTCAAAATCCTATCCGCAAACTCTATTTCCGGAACCAGAAAAAGAGTCTTTAAGCCCGATGCTATGGCCTCCTTTATCAGAGCCATATAGATAGGCTCTCTCTTTTCTTTTGCCGCCGCGATCAGAAAGGAACAAAAGGCTCCTTTTCCAAGGGCTTTTTTTATCCTATCTGCTGTCTCTCCTAATGTGCTGTCAAGCGAGTAATCCATCTCAAGCTGGGCCGGTGAACTCCTTTTAACACTCCATTCTCTTTCAAGAGGCCTTCTTAGTTCTCTTTGCCTTTTTAGCAACCCCTTTTCCTCCATCCTTGAAATAAGGGAAGACAATCCGTTCGCTTTCAATTTTCTGCGGAGATAATTCTCAGTATAAGGTCTCTTTATTAAGCTCTTTAGTACTTCTCTTTCTAAGCCGCGGCATGTTTCTTTCTTTAGATATTCTTTCCCTTTCTCACAGACAGCCAGTACCACTCTCGTCTTTATGGTATAGGAGGGGGGAAGAGAAATCTGTAAAACCTCTCCCCAGGAAGAGTAATAATGATCACTCAGCCTTCTTGTAAAAGAAAGAAAAGAAGCGGAAAAAATAGGATCCGCATCAAGGAGCTCCTTTATTTCTTTCAATGCAATGTTTTCTAAAGGAGCTCTTTCGGTTACGGCTATGACATAGCCTGTCAGTAAATTCTTTCTAAAGGGGACAAGAACTCTTACGCCTTTTTTTATTTCTTTTCCATATTTCTCAGGAACGACATAAAGAAAGCTTTTCCTCAAAGGGACAGGAAGGACCACCTCGGCAAACAGGCTCATTTTTTGCCTAAAACAGCCATCACCTTCTGCATATCCAGCCACACCATTTTCTTTAAACTCCGGTCTTCCTCGTTTCTTACCAGATAAGAAGGATGAAAGGTCGGCATGATGCGGATGCCCTTATAGGTGTGGAATCTCCCCCTGAGAGATGTGATCCCAGTTTTCGTATTTAGAAAAAATCTGGTCGGAACATTACCAAGTGTTACAATGACTTTTGGTGATATCAATTCGATCTGCTTGAACAGGTATCCTTTGCACGCCTCTATCTCATGACTTTTAGGATTGCGGTTTCCCGGAGGCCGGCATTTAATCACGTTGGTTATATACACACTTTCCCTTTCGAACTTCATCGCCTTGATAATCTTGGTCAGCAGCTCCCCTGCCCTTCCCACAAACGGCTTCCCCTGAAGGTCTTCATCTCTGCCTGGCCCTTCACCTACAAACATCAAGTCTGCATCGATACAACCTTCACCGGGCACCGCATTTTTTCTGAGTTCTGCCAGAGGACACTTCCGGCACTGCCTTATTTCCTGTTCCAGAGAAGAGAAGACTTTTTTCTTTGATAAATCCCCGGCGGGGAGGCTTTTATCACCCGGAACATAATCAATGCCCAGTTCCCGCAGATAATCCAGATTTCCTTCGATCTGCGCAAGTAATCTATCGATTTTTTCTTCCAATGACGGCCTCGACTTCATCCATAATAATTTTGCTTATTTCCAGCTTGCTTTTTTCGCCGGTGCGGATCGTTTTCCCATCCCGGTGAATGATGGTCACATCGTTCCGGTCAGATTCAAATCCGATTCCTTTTTTCGAAATATTATTTGCCACAATGATATCAAGATTTTTTTTAACAAGCTTCTTCCGGGCGTTTTCTTCAGTATTCTTTGCCTCTGCAGCAAAACCCACTACAACCTTTGTTCCTTTGTTTTTTCCAATTTCACTTAAAATATCTTCGGTCCGGCTGAGCTTCACTTCCAGCGGCATGGAATCCTTTTTTATCTTCCCGGAAATCTGCTTTGGGAATTTAAAATCGCACACAGCTGCAGCCATTATGATAATATCAGAACCGCCGGCATATTTTTCAACCTGTTCCTTCATCTCCTTTGCTGTTTCCACGGCTACGGACTTAATTCCGGGATTAGAGATAAGGTTGCCTGGGCCTGAAATAAAAATCGTTTTAGCTCCTCTTCTTTCAGATTCCCCGGCAAGTTCAAAGCCCATTTTTCCGGAAGATCTATTGGTTAGAAAACGCACTGAATCAAGATATTCCCGTGTAGGCCCGCCTGTAACCAAAACCGTCATCCCCTTTAAACTCCGGCTCTTCCTTATAAGAAGCACTCCTTCTTCCACTATTCCGGAGACCGGAGCCAGCCTCCCGTACCCATGGTCCCCGCACGCAAGATAACCTTTCTCAGGTTCTATGAATCTGACTCCAGCAGCCTGCAGTTTCCTTATGTTGTCCTGGGTCTTGCCTTTCAAAAACATCTTTTCATTCATAGCAGGGGCAACAAGCACAGGGCATGTTGCGGCTGTATAAAAAGTCGTTAAAAAATCATCAGAAATACCCGAAGCCATCTTTCCAATGACATTCGCAGTGGCCGGAGCAATGACAAAAAGCACGGCCTCTCCTGCAAGCGTGACATGCAGTATGTCCTCTGAAACGCCATCATTAAAAAGATCCATAAGGACTTTATTCCCTGTCAGCGCTTTAAAAAGGAGTGGCGAAATAAACTTTGAAGCATTCTTTGTCATCAGGACCTGGACATCGTATCCTTTTTCCTGGAACGAACGTATGATCTCACACGACTTGTATATACTGACGGATGAGCTCACTCCGAGAATTATCTTACTCATCATAATCCCTCTTGGCTTCATTAAAGCTCTGCACAATGCGGCCGATCTCTTTCTGCTTTATCTCTATACGGCACCTTGCGCTCAATACAATAGACACCAGTTCCTCTGATGCTTTCTCAATGTCATCATTAACAACAATAAAGTCGAAGTCAGGATAAGACCTGATTTCCTTTTTTGCTGCTTCCAGCCTCTTTTGAAATGACTTTGGAGATTCATCACCCCTGTTTTTCAGCCTTTTTTTCAATTCTTTATAACTGGGAGGAAAGATAAAGATAAAAACAGCTTTCCTATATCTATCCATCAACTGATGGGCACCCTGAACATCGATATCCAGTATAAGGTCTCCCTGCAGTGCCTTTTTCTCAATTTCCTTCCGAGAAGTCCCATACATGTTTCCGTGGACAAAAGCCCATTCCACCATCTTGTCCTCTTTGATCATACTTTTGAATTCATTTTCAGAAATAAAATAATAATCTTCTCCGTTTCTCTCTGAAAATCTCTTCTTCCTTGTGGTGTGCGATACGGAAAACTGAAGATTTTTTATCCTTTCCCTGGCTTTATGGACCAGCGTCGACTTCCCGCATCCCGATGGCCCTGAAATTATAAAGAGCATGACAACTTTCCCTTCGAAGTCAATAATAACAAAAAACAAAACTCATTTCACTAACCTGACCTATTCATAAAAAAATGGCGATGTATTTATTATTCATCCCTTTATTCCAAATTTCTGACCTGCTGGCGAATGCTCTCCAGTTCGCTCTTTATTTCCAGACAGTACTTCGTAACTTTTATTTCCTGTGTTTTGGAATTAATCGTATTGGCTTCCCTTAAAATTTCCTGGGATGTAAAATCCAGCTTTTTCCCAACAGGCTCCTTTTCCTCATCAGAGAGAAGGCTTTCAAACTCATATAAATGGGACTTGAGCCTCTGGATCTCTTCATCCAGGTCATATCTTTGAGCATAAAAGGCTGTCTCCTCTGCTATTTTTTCGTCTGAAATCTCACCATCCAGTCCTAATTTTTCAATTTTTTCCAATAGTTTTTTCCTGATAACAGAAGGCTGTTCTCCAGCCAATTCCTCTATCCTGGTGACCGCCCTGTTTATTTTACCCACATGTTTTTCTATTCCCTTGAGCAGCCGCTTGCCCTCTTCTCTCCGCTCTTTTAAAAGCACTTCCAGCGTGCTTTTAAAAGCAGCTTCCAAAAATTTGACCTCTTTCTTTGAAAAATCACGTCTTCTCCATTCAACCAAATGGGGAATATCAAATAAATCCTCCACACGGAGTTGAATTTTTTCCTGTATATCCGCATCCATTTCCCGCATTGAATCAGAGATTTTTCTTAAAAGATTTTTGTTAAAATGAATGTCGAGAAGAGAAGAATCAATAAAATCTATCTCCATAAATACATCCACCCTTCCTCTGTATATGCTTTTTTTGCATATTTTTCTCAGCCTGTCTTCGATGTCACCGAACCTGTCCCCATGAAAATTCCAGTCAAAGTACCGGTGGTTAAGAGTCTTAATGGTCATGCGAGCCGAAAAATGCTCGTGTTCCATTCTGTTTTCTGCATATCCTGTCATACTGCTGATCAAGGCAACTCCCCCTGCGCTTCAGGAAACTGAAGATCATAAAGTTTTTTGTATATGCCGTCTTTCAGGCAGAGCTCTTCATGTGTTCCTTCTTCGACAATTCTTCCCTTGTCCAAAACCAATATCTTATCCGCATTTCTTATCGTAGACAGCCTGTGCGCAATGATGAAAGTGGTCCGGTCTTTCATAACATTTGTCAGCGCTCTCTGAACCAGGCGTTCTGCCTTTGTATCCAAAGCAGAAGTGGCTTCATCAAGAATCAAGATCGGCGGATCTTTTAACAGCGCTCTGGCTATGGCGATCCGCTGTTTTTGCCCGCTTGAGAGAAGGCCGCCTTTTTCCCCTATAAAGGTCTCATATCCTTTATTTAAATTCATAATGAACTCATGAGCCTCAGCTGATTTGGCAGCGGAGATGACCTTTTCCATAGGAACATCATCCAGTCCATAAGCAATATTATTTCTGACTGTATCATTAAACAATATGAGCTCCTGAGTGACAAGTCCTATCTGGGACCTCAACGACCGTAACGTGACGTCTTTTATGTCAATGCCGTCCATCAGCACCTTCCCGGCATCAGGATCGTAAAAACGGGAGATGAGATTGACAATGGTTGTTTTTCCTGCTCCGCTGAATCCGACAAGAGCCACTTTCTTAGAAGGTTTTATAAGAAAGTTTATGTTTTCAAGAACAGCCTTGGAATCATTATAGCTGAAATAAACATGATCAAACTGTATTTTTCCCTTTACAGGAGGCAAAGGATAAGATTTTTTATGTTCCGTTATCACCGCTTTTCTGTCCAGAACTTCCAAAACTCTCTCATGACAGGCCACTCCCCTTTGAATGACATTATTGGCCCGGCTTATTCTTTTTATGGGCGTATACATCATAAATATGGCCATGACAAAAGCGCCGAAGTCACCGGCGCTGATCTGCCCGTTGGCTATTCGATCCGAACCCACCAGCAGCACAAACGCTCCCACCACACCTCCTATAAATTCCATAAATGGGGAAGACATGCTGCTTATCCTGGCGAACTTCAATCCCTCCAAAAGGTATTCCTTTGTGCTTCTCTTGAATTTTTTGAATTCGAACTTCTCCATGGTGAAGGCCTTGACGATTTTATTCCCGGTGATGGCTTCATGCAGCAGATTGTATATTTCCGCCATTTTTATCTGATTCATTCTTCCTATCTTCTTGAGCTTCCGGCTGAAAACAACGAGCGGAACGAGTGCAATGGGAGTTATGATCAAGGAAGCCAGCGCCAGACGCCAGTCAATGATAAAAACTCCCACTAAAAGGGCCAACAGGGTGAACACTTCCTGAAGCATATCTTTGGCGCTTCCGGAAAGAGCCTCTTGGATCTTGTCCACATCATTGGTAAGGCGTGACAGCAGCTCCCCTGTGGCTTTCCTGTCAAAATAGTCGGACGACTGATAGAGCAAATGGTTGAAAAGTTTGTTTCTCATATCCCTCGCGACTTTCAACCCGATGGACTTCATAAAAAAAGAGGACAGGAACGTGAACAATCCTTTCCCGAGAATAACAATGATTAAAATGAGGGGGAGATAGGTGATAAGCTGTTTGACTGAAAGGCCGAACAAATTGAGAAAAACGTCCATGAACCGGGTTTTTTCCGGAATCTCCCCGGGCGACATCTTAAACATATAGTCCATGATAGGCTGAACCAGATTGACAAAGACATAAGTGAAGAGAGCAACGAACATAGTGAAGACAAACGTCAGAACTAGTTTTTTCTTTTCACTGAAAAGGAGCTTAAAAAGCTGGTAGATTTGTTTCATGCGGTGCTTTTCTCATCCGATATCATATTCAAAGCTATTTTATATGCGTTCAATGCCGAACCGACCATCAAGTTGTCTGCAGCAGCCCAGATCCAAAAACTGTTTGAAAAAACAGCATCCTGCTTGATCTGCCCTATAAGAATACTTTCTTCCCCAGCTGTTAGAACCGGAGAAACCGGACATTCCAGTGAAGGGGAATAGACTTTAAAAAGACTTGATTTTCTGTATGTTTCCTCAAGAGATTCGATATCCGCTTTTGTATCTAACTCCAAATGCATCATGACGGAATAACCATGAAAAACAGGAGCCTGAACAAGAGAAAGGCTTATTTCATATTTCTTCATAACCCTTTTAATTTCGGATAAAATCCGCCTTTCTATTACCGAGAATCCGGAGTCATCAACAGATGCGGATTGTGATAAAAGATTAAACGCTATCTGTGCTTTAAAAACCTTTTTATCACAGGATCCTTTATTCAGAATATCCGCACTCTGACCGGCTAATTCCTCTACGCCCGATTTTCCAAAAGCCGATACAGGCTGCAGGACAAAGGCTACTGTCTTAATTACTCCATAATCTCTAGCAGCCTGCATAATTATATGAGAGACCATAATAGTGACAGGATGCGGATTGGCTACCAGATGCCTCTCACTTCTCGAAATTTCATCATCATTTATGCCGCTGACAATAACAGGGACTTTATGGTTCTTCCAAAAAGCTCCGCTTAAGTCAATGGCAAAGACTTTTTTATTTTCAGCCTGAGTCCCCATTCTCCGGCTTGTTTTTTCATCTCCCGCCAGAAAAAGCAAATCAATCCTTTCAAGCAAAGTATCATCCACTGAACGAATCACCCTGGGCTCACCGTTAAAATGAGTCAGCTTGCTGTATTCTTCCTTGACATCCGGATCAAAAAACTCGGCTTTTTCTATGGGGAATTCTTTTTTGCTCAGAACACCCATGATCTCCTTTCCCGTCATGGAGTCAGTCCCGACAAGAGCGATTCTTGGTTTATATTTTACGGCCATCATTAATCATTAAGAGATTTTTTGTATCCGGAAATCATCCAGTTCATCTTGTCTTTTAATGTTAGTTTCTTCTTTTTTAATTCTTTTTCTCTGAGTTCTTCCTCATATGAAAGAAGGGATTTTTTCTTTAAGCCGTCCAATGTTTTTTCATATTCCTTATGCAGCTCAACAGCTTTTCTGAAATCCTCATCCTTATCGAATAATATTTTCTTGATTTCTCTCTCATCCATCAATTTCTTCTCCAGAAAAAGAATATCACAATGGGTATATGATTTCAATCATAACAAGAATCCGCAACAGGCAAAAAACAAACAAAAAATGTTGTTTTTTTAAGATTAAACGATTGACTTTACACGCAGGGAAAATTATACTTGTTTATCTGTCCTGGCGAGGTAGCTCAGACGGTAGAGCGAGTGACTGAAAATCACTGCGTCGGCGGTTCAATTCCGTCCCTCGCCATTCTCTTCCCTAAAAGCAAACCAATGTGAACCTCAGATGCGGCTTGTGCTCTCGACTTTCAGGCAGGCTGGCTCGTTCTGAAGTCATCCGCAGGCGAGCGGGCATGGTCCCTCGCAGAGGGGAGCGAGCCGATGAATAAGCTGAGATTCCTCGCTGGGGAAGATCAGCGGGCTGAAGAATTAGCTTGCCTGATGAAAGTCGGAAGCGAGGAAGATTATTCTATCTTGATATCTTGAATGATTTTCTTGAACTCAGGACGCTTCAAAGCCAGTTCAATCGTGGCTTTAATATATCCGGCTTTATCTCCGGCATCATATCTTCTTCCTTTGAAGAGATATCCGTAGACCGGCTCTTTTTCCAGAAGAATTTTTATGGCATCAGTGATTTGAATCTCACCCCTGTGGTCAGGCTTTGTCTTTTTTATGGCGTCAAAAATATCAGGATTAAACACATAACGCCCTATGATCCCAAGGTCGGAAAACGCTCTTTCAGGACCCGGCTTTTCAATCATATCCTTCAGCCTGAAAACACCCGGTTTGACTTTTTCAGGATCAATGACTCCGTACTTACTGGTTTCTTCTTTATTGATGCGTTTCAAAATGACAACTGATGAACCATATTCCTCATAGATACTGATGGCCTGCTGAACAGCAGGGATCCGGCAGTCAAATATATCATCGGGAAGCAGGACGGCAAAAGGCTCGTCCCCTATGAATTTTTCCGCCATTAATATGGCATGTCCCAATCCCAACGCCTGCTTCTGCCTGATGTAGCAAAACTCTGCCAAATCGGATATTCTCCGGACCTCTCTGAGAAAGTCTGTTTTCCCTTTGATCTCCAAAAAAGATTCCAGTTCCGGGTTTTTATCAAAGTGATTCTCAATAGCAGATTTTCCCCTGCTTATAATAACACAGATGTTCTCTATGCCCGAACTGACTGCTTCCTCAACGCTGTACTGAATCAAGGGCTTGTCTATGACCGTAAGCATCTCTTTTGGCTGGGCTTTGGTAGCAGGCAGAAAACGGGTGCCGAATCCGGCTGCGGGAATAACTGCTTTGCGTATTCTCATGCCTCCTCCTGTTTCCTGCTTGTCCTAAACAAACTACACCATTTCCTTAACGAGAGCAAGATTTTGATGAACCTGGCAAGACAAAAACATCTAAAAAATCATTCTCAGATTACGAGCTCCCTAGCGACTACCATCTGTAAGAAACGGAAATGCCGGGAGTGATGATGCTCATATTATAAATCCCGGGCTGTTCGTTCTCCGGGTCATTCACATCCACGTTTCTTTCTTTAGCCATTAAATACTCCAGCATGGCATCGACGTGAAGGCCGTTGAGCCTGTAGCCCACTCCAAAGGTGACCCCATTGAAGTCATAATTAGGAATAAGGACGTTCATGGTTTCATCGGGAGCAGGACCCGGGTCATAATAATATCCGGCTCTGAACGCAAGCTTGTTCAAGAGATATTCTGCACCGAATCTGATCTGCACGCAGTCACTCCATTTAAGCTCCATGACATCGGCTGCCGTGCCTGCCATAGCGACCTGCCAGATAGAATCAGTGAATTCAGTCTCTAATTGGTCAAGTTTGGCCCAGTTTGTGTACTGCGCATCCAGTGTAAAGGTCAAATTCTCTATAGGATGTAAAGAGACTCCTCCTGCCAGCCACATGGGATACGTCACCTCTCTGTCAAATTCTGATTCACCGGGATATCCTAAAGCACTAAAATTGGAAATAGATGCTTCTCCGGACATGCTGATCTTGGTGGGGGTTCTGAATGTAAGCCCTAAGCTGAACATATCGCTTGGTTTGACCAGTACTCCTAAAGTCGCCCCAAACCCCCAGCCTGTAGAATCCTCTTTATATTGGCCGAAGTCGATAGGCAGGGCATATGGGGGCATCGGCAATTCCAATAATGCGCCGCCTGCCCATCTGCTTAAATTAAAAAAGCCGTAGTTGATGTTGAGCGAAGCTCCCACTGAAATCATATCGCTCACTTTGTAAGCAGCCACAGGGGAGATGGTCACAATCCCTAAAAAGCTTTTGTTATTATAGGCTTGGCTCTGGAGAGGAGACAAAGCGCTGACAAAAAAGTCAGAACCGTTCCATTCTGCGCCGATACCTGAAGGGGTGTACACTCCTATGCCCACGACCAGCTTTTCTGTTAGGGGGTGATAATAGGCGGCAATACCTGAAGGATACATCTTTGATTTGGCCTCAGCATCAATAAATGTACTTCCGCCGAATGTCAGTTCATAGGTAGCTGTCGGCATAATCAGATCGCCTGAAAACCCCAGCATCTTCTTATCGAAATTCGCGACGCCCGCAGGATTCCAAAAAACCGCGCTGTAATCATCTGCCAGCCCTACAAAAGCGCCTCCCATTGAAATGGCTCTTGCACCCAATCCATTCAGGTTCAATCCATTGGCCATCAATAGAGGTGAAGCAAATAATAACAGCATAATAGGGCATAAAACAATCGCTTTTTTCATTTTATCCTCCTTCAACAATTACTAATCTGTTTACTCTTTTCATTCCTTTTTGTCAATTCATTTAAATACAACCCTTTTTTCAAATTTCAAGTCCCCCTTACTGTCAACGTCAATGAGGACCTTATCCCCGCTTTTATAGCTCCCCTCCAGTATTTTCAAGGCAAGCGGATTTTGAATATCTTTTTGAAGAGTCCTTTTTAAAGGCCGGGCTCCGTAAACAGGATCAAATCCCCTTTCCGCTAAAAGCTGTTTTGCGGCTTTGCTTAGGTCTATATCGATCTTTTTTTGTTTCAGCCTTTTCCTTAGTTCTTCTATCTGGATATCCAGGATCTTCAGTATCACATCCTGTGACAAAGCTTTGAAAATGATCACTTCGTCCACTCTATTTAAAAATTCAGGCCTAAAATGGTGATCAAGGATCTCTCTCACCTTGTGTTCCATCTTCTCAAAATCCTGGCTCATTTCCTTGATTACCTGGCTTCCGAGATTTGATGTCATAATAATGATGGTGTTTCTGAAATCAATGGTCCGGCCCTTTCCGTCCGTCAACCTTCCGTCATCAAGGATTTGGAGTAAAATATTAAAAACATCATTGTGCGCCTTTTCTATCTCATCAAGAAGAATGATGGAATAAGGCCTTCTTTTAACAGCCTCGGTGAGCTGCCCTCCTTCTTCATACCCCACATATCCGGGAGGCGCCCCGACAAGTCGTGAAACAGTATGCCTTTCCATATACTCGGACATATCCAGCCGCACCATTGATTTTTCATCATCAAAAAGAAATTCCGCAAGGGCTCGCGCCAGTTCTGTCTTTCCGACTCCCGTGGGCCCAAGAAAAATAAAAGAACCCAGGGGACGTGTTTCATCCTGAATTCCAGCCCTCGCCCTCCTTATCGTGTTTGAAACAATGCTCAAAGCCTGATCCTGTCCGACCACCCTCTTTCTCAGCTCCTCTTCCATTTTTATCAATTTTTCTACCTCACCCTGCAGCATTTTCGATACAGGTATGCCCGTCCACTTCGATACGATCTGAGCGACATCTTCTTCATCCACTTCTTCTTTGAGCATTTTCTCCTTTTTCTGTATTTCCGCCAGTTTTCGTGTCTTTTCCTCTATCTCCTTTTGGATTTCATTCAGACTTCCGTATCTTATCTCAGCCACCTTCTCAAGGTCGCCTCTCCTTTCTGCATTCTGCTCTTCGACTTTCAGTGAATCCATCTGCTCCTTAAGCCTGTTCACAGACTCTATCAATTCTTTTTCTTTCTGCCACCTCAATTTTATGGCCCCGGCTTGTTCCCGGGTCTCAGAAAGCTCTTTTTCCAGTTTCTCCCGCTTTTCCTTAGCGCTTTTATCTTTTTCCTTTTTCAAGGCTTCCTTCTCGATTTCAAGCTGCATGATTCTCCTGTCCAGCTCATCGATCTCTTCCGGTTTGCTGTCTATCTCAATCCTTATCCGGGAAGCCGCCTCATCTATAAGATCTATGGCTTTGTCCGGAAGGAAACGATCCGTGATATAACGCTCTGACAGAGTCGCCGCCGCAACCAGCGCTGAGTCCTTTATTTCCACACCGTGGTGGACTTCATATTTTTCCTTCAATCCCCTCAATATGGATACGGTCTCGCCGACCGAAGGTTCTTTCACATAGGTTTGCTGAAATCTCCTCTCCAGAGCCGCATCCTTTTCAATATACTTCTTGTACTCATTCAGGGTAGTGGCTCCTATGCACCGGAGTTCTCCCCTTGCCAGGGAAGGCTTTAACATATTTGACGCATCAACAGCTCCTTCCGCCGCTCCCGCTCCCACTATGGTGTGAAGCTCATCAATAAAGAGGATAACGTTTCCTTCTGATTCCTTGATTTCTTTCAACACAGCTTTCAATCTGTCCTCAAATTCCCCCCGGTATTTGGCGCCTGCTATAAGAGCGCCCATATCAAGAGCGATCAGTCTCTTGTTTTTGAGCGACTGCGGAACATCTCCATTGGCGATTCTTTGAGCCAGGCCTTCGACGATGGCTGTTTTTCCTACACCGGCCTCTCCGATCAATACGGGATTGTTCTTTGTTCTCCGGGATAAAATCTGGATGACCCTCCTTATCTCGTCCTCACGGCCAATAACAGGATCTATTTTCCCTTCTCCGGCGAGTTCCGTGATATCCCTGGTATAGTGCTGAAGGGCCTGATATTTCCCCTCAGGCTGGGGGTCTGTGACTCTCTGGGAACCCCTGATAGACCTTAACGCTTTCAGCACAGAATCTTCAGTGATTCCGTTTTCCTTCAAAATCCTGTATGCATCCCCGGACCCTTCTTTGGTCATTCCCAAAAACAAATGTTCTGTTGAAATATATTCATCCTTTAGAGCTGATGCCTGTTTTTTTGCCTCCTTCATGATGCCTCTCAACCTGGAGGAAAGATAGACTTCCGCAGCTCCGGATACTTTGGGGGCTTTTCGGAACACATCTTCCAGCTCCTTCTTTATGGGACCGGCATCCACGCCTATTTTGCCTATGACAGCATTAACAATATTGTCTTTCTGCTCAAGGAAAACCCATAACAGATGCTCCGGAAGAACTTCCTGATGCTCAAGCTGTTCCGCTTTGGAATGAGCTCCCTGTAATGCCTCCTGAGACATGACTGTAAATTTATTTATATCCATATCCGCACCTCACATAATATGCCAATAAAATTCACATAAGTTTTAAGCGCTATCAAAGAATCAACCTTCCTTAATCTCTTTCTTAAGCCTGTCAATCATATTCAGCGCCTCAACAGGGGTCATGGCAGATACATCACACCTGTCGATTTCATCTTTTAATTTTTTGAGCAGCCTGTATTTCTCATCTCCTCCGAAGAGAAACAATTGAGAATCATCCGTATCATCATTCTGGCGGTAGGATATTTTTGGAATCCCCTCACTGTCCAGTTCCTTTTTCTCGAGATTAAAAAGTATCTCTCTGGCTCTTTCGAGGACTGTCCGGGGAATCCCTGCCAGCTTTGCCACATGTATCCCATAGCTCTGATCCGAAGGGCCCTGAACGATTTTTCTTAAAAAAATGATATCATCTTTCCATTCTTTAACGGAAACATGATAATTTTTTATCCTGTCCATAGTCATGGCCAGCTCTGTCAGCTCATGATAATGCGTGGCAAACAGGGTCTTTGCTTTTATATGGTTGTTCCCATGAAGGTATTCGACAACGGCCCATGCCAGGCTCAAACCGTCAAAAGTCGACGTGCCTCTCCCTACTTCGTCCAGCAGTATAAGGCTTTTCTCAGTAGCGCTGTTCAATATCCCTGCTGTTTCCAACATCTCAACCATAAAAGTGGACTGCCCCAGGCTCAAGAAATCCATCGCCCCTATTCGCGTGAACACCCTGTCCACAAGCCCGATTTCCGCTTCTTCGGCAGGAACATAGGACCCCATCTGGGCAAGGATGCAGATGAGAGCTGTCTGCCTTAAATATGTTGACTTTCCTCCCATATTGGGACCTGTTATGATCAGTATCTGGTCTTTATCCCTGTCCAGATATGTATCATTAGGGACAAACGGCTCTTCATCTGTGGCTTCAATAACCGGATGCCTCCCGCCTTTGATGCTGATAACGTCTGTTGAATTAACTGAAGGCCTGTTGTAGGAACGCTGAGAAGCCAGTTCGCTCAAAGAGGTTAAAGCATCCAGGAGAGCGATCCTTGAAGCGATCTTTTGAATCCTGGATGTTTCAGCCGCTACTTTTTTTCTTATCTCTTGAAACAATTGATACTCCAGTTCATTCGCCTTTTCCTCAGCATGAAGAATTTTTTCCTCATGCTCTTTGAGTTCCGGAGTTATGTATCTCTCGGAGTTAACAAGAGTCTGCTTCCGGATATAGTTTTCCGGGACGCGGAAAAGATTTGACCTGGTCACCTGGATGTAATAGCCGAAAACCCTGTTGTAGCTGACTTTCAGATTGGGTATTTTAGTTCTTTCCCTTTCTTTCTTTTCAATACCGGCGACAAAGGTCTTGCCGGATTTACTGACCTCTCTCAGTTCATCAAGTTCCCGGCTGAATCCTTTTTTTATGATTCCTCCTTCAGTCAATAAAAAAGAGGGCTCATCTTTTATAGCCCTGTTAATGAGAGCCTCGACATCATCCGCATCATCCCATTCCTTTTTCATAGTCTCTATGACCGTTGAATGAAAAGGTTTAAGCAGGGCATAGATATCAGGGAGAGCCTGAAGTGATATTTTTAATGACACAAAGTCTTTGGCTGTGGCCGCTGAAAGCGAAATCCGGCTGCTCACCCTTTCCAGGTCAGATATCTGCTTAAGCTTCTCTCTTATTTCATGCCGTTCAATGGTATGGGACAAAAAATCTTGAATGCCATCCTGCCTTTTCTTAATCGTCTCCAGAGATAGAGAAGGATAAAGAAGCCAGGAGCGTATCAATCGGCTGCCCATTGAATTTACCGTGTAATCAATGACATCAAGAAGGGAGTCTGAACGCCGGTTGTCCCTTAAATTCTTTACAAGTTCCAGGTTCTTTACCGCAGACGCATCCAGTATCATATACTGGCTGCGATGCATGTAAGATATGTTTTGAATAAGCGCCAGTGAGTCTTTTCTTAATTTCTTCAGGTAATAAAGGAGCGCTCCGGCTGCGGAAACAGCAAGCTCTTTATCGGCGATGCCAAAACCCTGCAGAGAACTGACTTTGAAATGTTCTTTGATATAATCAGAGGCCTGGGCTATATCAAATATCCAATCCTCTTGGGAACTTTTTAAAATTCCCTTGATTCCATTTTTAGAGAGAAGCTGCTCTATTTTCCGCTCACAGCTCTGCGGAAATATGATTTCTTTTGGTGAAAACTTGTACATTTCGTCTTTGAGATTTTTCCTGTTCTCTCCGGTGCTTTGAGTCGTGTCCATTCTGCCTGAAGACAGATCAATAAGAGCCAGCCCCCAATCGTCCCCCTGAAAAACAAGACTCATCACATAGGTGTTCTCTTTTATGTCTCCGGATTCGATCTCAACAGCTGTTCCGGGAGTCAAAACCTTGACCACATCTCTTTTGACTACTCCTTTTGACTCTTTGGGGTCTTCAACCTGCTCACAAATGGCTACTTTATAGCCGTGCTTGAGAAGCTTTGAAAGATATGAATCAGCCGAATGATGGGGTACGCCGCACATAGGAATTTTTTGCCTTGAGGTCAGGGCGATCTCAAGAATGGAGGAGGCTTTCTTGGCATCCTCATAAAAGAGTTCATAAAAATCGCCCAGTCTGAAAAAAAGAAAAGCATCCTGATACTTTTTCTTCAGCCTCAGGTACTGCTCCATCATAGGAGTCACGGATTTATTTCTTGACATGGCTGCTTTTAACTATAGTATTTAAAATTGAGTTTGTTGGCAAGACTTAAGCCCGGATTATTCATAAAAAAACAGCTCGATTCGCAGACAATCCGGACTATGGTTTTAATTAGCCTGGATGATGAACAAGCCGAGGTTAAGAATTAAGCTATTCCTGTTAGATGAGTACTATCATGCCTCATCCAGACTTTCAGGCAGGCATACCACCTTTTTACCTTGCGAAATTCAGGTGTGGACGCGGTGACATTGAAGATTTAGCCTTCGGATGAGGCTTTTCGAGGGAATTCGGCTTGCCTCTAAGGTAAAAAAATGCTCACCGCCATTTTTTTATGAATGGGTCAGGATATTGGATTGAAAAAAAATAAACAGGGATATAGAATGTTAACCTGAATGAATAAATGGAAAGGCAAAACCGTCGGATGAGCCATCAAAACAAAATGATGACTGAAGAGGATATTAAAAAAAACAAGACCGGTTTTATTATAGTCCAATCCATCACATTACTCAGAATCCCCCTTGCGATAACATTTGCTGCTGTTCTGCTGTCATTAAGCAGTCAGGGAATGCGCTTTTACATCTCCCTGTCGATCCTGCTTCTCATCGAAGCTACGGATTTATTTGACGGCCCTATTGCCAGGCATTTCAATCTCAGTTCAGAATACGGAGCCACTCTTGACCCTTATGCTGACAGCATATCAAGATTAATCGTCTATTTTGCCATGGCGCTGTCAGGGCTTGTACTGCTGCTTTTGCCTCTCTGCATGGCATTAAGGGATATAACCGTTGCTTATTCCCGCATCCTCCTTGCCAAAAAAGGCTTTTCCGTATCTGCTAAAAAAAGCGGGAAAATAAAAGCGGCTTTTCAGGCCATAGGCGGCATCGCTGCGCTTCTGGGGCCCTATTACTGGAACCTTGTCGGAAAATGGAGTTTTTATTTTTTATCATGGACTCTGATTATCGTGACTCTGATGTCATCCGTAGAGTATGTATCCGCGGCTTTAAAAACATTTAAGAAAAATGAAAAATCCCCTAAAAGATAAAAAAATCGTTTTTCTGGATCTGGACGGGACTGTCTACCTCGGAGACAATCTGATTCCGGGCGCAAAAAACTTTTTGAAAAACCTGGCTTCCAAAGGAATTCACTTTTATTTTCTCTCCAATAATTCCTCCCGTTCAAAACTGGATTATGTAAAAAAACTCTCCCGCTTAGGGATCAACACCACAAAAGAAAGAATCATTCTTTCCACTGACGGCGTCATAGACTTTCTTATCAGAAATAAGGTCAAAGACACCTATATTGTGGGTACCCGCTCCATGATGGATATGTTTGAAGAGGCCGGGATCAATCCCTGCTCGGATTCTCCTGAATATGTGGTGCTCGGATTCGATACGGAACTGGTTTACGAAAAATTAAGAAAAGCAGCGTTTTTTCTTTTAAAAGACATCCCTCTTCTGGCAACCCATCCCGACCTGGTCTGCCCTACACCTGAAGGGCCTATTCCGGATATAGGGGCCATGCTGTCGCTTTTCGAAAAAGCGACCGGGAAAAAAGCAAGGAAGGTATTCGGGAAACCCAATGTTGAGATGGTACGGCACATAATGAAAAAACACCAGGCCACTAATCGTGAAGTGGTTATGGTCGGAGACAGAATATACACGGACATGGAACTGGCAAACAGATTAAAGTGTGATTTTTTTCTTGTTCTGAGTGGAGAAACTTCGGCTGAAGAAGCGGCCCGCTTAAAGAAAAAACCCGCTGTAGTGGCAGAAAATATCGGAAAGATCCTGCCTTAACGGGGACATCCCATTAGGTACCACCCTATAGAATCCTGTTTATGTACACAGCTTACTACCAGAAAGCGATCATCTCTTGTCCTGCCTCATTGGAATCCACTCATATAGGGACTTGCGTCTGCAGGAATGCAATGGTGTATTAAAGGAAAATATTTCAGAGGGAGACAATCTGGAATATTCTTTAATATCCAACGGATTCAGTAATATAGGGTGGTACCTTATGGAGCGTCCCCAATAATTTGCTTGGCTTTCTCCAGAGACTGGTTGTCCTCAATATTTATGATGGAGGGACGCTGCTTCCACTGCCGGGATATCCTTTTCATGAGCCCGCTTAACACATTTCCCGATCCCAGTTCAGCTGTGACCTCAATCTTCATTCGTTCCAGAACCCCCATGGAACGGTACCACTGAACAGAATGAGTCACCTGCTTCTTTAGGGCATCTCTTGCCGCGTCTCCATCATTTATGACCTCAGCTCTGACATTCGATATGATCGGAAATTTGGGGTTTCTGAATTCGACCTGGTCAAGGTCATAGGACAGCTTTTTTCGCGCATTCATCATGAGCGAACAGTGAAAGGGTGCGCTGACAGGAAGCATGACCGCCTTGGGCGCTTTCACAGACTCCACTGCTTTTTCGACAGCCTCCTTTTCACCTGAAATAACGATCTGGCTTTGACTGTTCCAATTAGCGATCTCAACAACTCCGGTATCTATTCTCTTGACAGCGTTCTCAACGTCCTCATAAGAAGCCCCGAGTACAGCAGCCATGGCTCCTGTACCCACAGGCACAGCTTCCTGCATATACTTCCCTCTTTTATGAACCAGCATCACAGCATCTTCAAATTTCAGTGATTCGGCCGCGACAAGAGCTGAATACTCTCCCAGACTATGGCCGGCGGCAATAAGAGGCTCTATCCCAATCATTCTGAAGGCAATACAACTCACCACCAGAAGGGCCGGCTGTGCGTTCTCAGTGAGAGTCAATTTTGTCTCAGGCCCCTCAAAACACAGATCCGAGATCTTATATCCGAGAATCTCATCTGCTTTTAAAAAAAGTTCCTTTGCCAAAGGGGATGTCTCATAAAATTCCTTTCCCATTCCGACTTTTTGAGAAGCCTGGCCGGGAAACAGAAAAGCCAGCTTTTTCATCTCTCCTCCCGTCATTCTCTTTTTTTCCCCATCTTTCCCATCCTCAAAAAAACAAATTCCTCGCCTTTATTTCCCTCTCCCATTGAGGAAATCCAAGTACTTATCGATTCGGTTCTGGATTTCTGCTTTATTCCTTAGACTGCTTATCCATTCTTCAACCTGAATGCTTGTGGCCTTTTCCTTGACAGCTGATTCAATTTCAGGCAGCATATCGACCATCTGCTTCACAGGTTCCTGGTTGGCTTTTTGTTCTGGAACATACACCTGGTTATAATACTCCTCGATCTCTCTAAGGCTGACCACTACTGAACGGCTGAATCTATCCGATACAATTTTTTTGTATGAAAGATACTCGGCACAGTAATTCCTCAAATCTGTCAGCCCTATTCCAAAATCATTCAATCTTTCCTCAAATCCATGGTCCTGCCATCTCTCTTTCACCTCCGCCATAAAACCGTCGATTTCTATGTCATCGATATTTACATCTCCTCCGGTAAATTGGTTAACGAGCTTTTGATTGATAATATTCTCAAGCACAAGAGGAAACAAAGATCCTTCTCCTCGTTTCTCATCTGAATCCCATAATCCAAAAGCTTTTGCTATTCTCAGGTCCGTAAGAGTTATGACTTCATCATTCACAACTGCCACAACACCTTCCACCTTTTCATAAAAGCCCCATGCAGAAAAACAGAGCAGAGACACTGCCGCAAGCAACACAAACAGCGCTGGGCAAACTGGTTTCTTTCTTTTTTTGCTCATTTTAAAACACATGACCTATGGCAATGATAACAAGAGGCTGCTTTTCCCCCTCCCGGGCATCGAAGCTCCATCCCAGTTCAAGGCGAACAGGCCCCAGAGGAGTCTTGTATCTGAAGCCGACCCCCACGGCATCCTGCAGCCCTTTAAAATCAACCTGGCTCCTTTTATAAAACACGTTTCCTTTGTCATAGAAAACAGCTCCGTAAAGGTTTTCTAACTTGGGAGTGACAGGAAAGGTCAGCTCAAAATTCACTAATATGACCGCTTTGCCGCCCACAGGTTCAAGAGATACAGGGTCTTTAGGCCCTAATTCATCAAACGAGGTGCCTCTGAAAGAATTACTTCCGCCTGCAAAAAATCTTTCATGAATGGGCATCCTCCCCATTCCCAGCCCCACTCTTGATGTCATACTGAATGTAACTTTGGGCAAAAGCGGTAAAAATTGCTGATATTTGGTAAAAAGTTTTAAATAATTCGATTCCGCATGAAACAAGGGATAAGCCCATTCTAAAACCGTAGAAGCAAAATACCCTCTCCCCGGATTAAACGAATCATCTCTTTTATCCCAAATGATGCTTCCGGAAATCGAGGTTGCTGAAAAAGGAAAATGCTGCCTGTCCACTTCTGATTCGGATATTTTCAATTCGAATAAAGAAGTCTGTGCAAATCTTAATGTGAACATAAATATTTTATTCTCATCCCTTGCTATGGGCTTTAAAACAGAAAGGCTGATGCCCCTCCGGTCGAAACTGTAACTCGTCCTGCTCTCCCGCTCAAGCCAGGCGTTAAGATAGGTATCAATAGGAATCCCGAAAAAATACGGCTGCTCCCAGGATAAAGCCGCTCTTTTTTCTCTAAGGCTGACCTGGCCCACAAGCGAGAGCTGGGCTCCTGAGCCGAATATATTCCCCCTTATAAGTTCAGCAGTCCCTCTCGGCCTTATTATACTGTCCCAAGCCTGGAAAGACCGCGGTTCGTTCTTTGTTTCCAATCCCACACCCAGACTGACATAGTGTCTCTGCCCCTCTTTCACGCTGATCAATAAATTCTCCCACCCCTTGTCAAGAGATATTTCTTCAATCGTGACTTTTGTGAAAATACCAAGATTTGAAATCCGTCTTTTGGTGTTCCTTATCTCATCGCTGCGGGCATAATCACCCGGTTGAAACAGAACTTCACGGAGAATGGTGTTATTCCTGGTTGTTTTATTACCTGTGATAATGATATCCTTGATCCTGACTCTTTCCCCTTCCTTGACCTCAAATTCAATATTAAAAGAGTTTTCTCCGGCCTTCTCTGTACTTGATTTGATCTCAGTTCCCCTGTATCCCATGTTCAAATAGAGATTTTCCAGATTTTCAGTATCCTTTTGTACCCTGGGTTGATAAAAAGGCCCCCCCTCGAATGTTTCTATGTTTTCAAGGAGCACTTCTGTACTGACATTCTCCGCTCCCTTAAAAGATATTTTCTTTGTTATATTCTGGACTCCTTCTTCAATAAAAAAAATAGCATCGATCTTTTTTTTGTACTTTCTGAAATTCAGAGCTATTCTTGTATCAGGAAAACCCTGAGTCTCGTAAAGAGATTCAATCTCTGACGGCAGTTCAAACAACCGATCTCCGGTAATGCTGCTGAGAAGAGGAGCGTTTTCTCCTAAAGCAAGCTGCGACTTTAATTCATCAGGGCTGAAATACTCCGATTTGTTAAAAATAATATCATTTATCTTGTATTTATCCCCTGGAAATACCTTGTAGATGATCTTAATGGTGTTTTCTTCCCTTGCAACAGAACCACGTACACTGCAAAACAGATATCCTTTCTTATGCATATATTTGATGATCTTGGTCTTTCCCTGGTCAATCCCCCATTCCATAAAAATATTCGTCTCCCAAATAGGCCGTATGAGGCTTAAGGGAACTTCTGCGCCCTGAATGATGATATCTATTTTTTCATGAGCCTCCAAATCAACAACCAAAGATACGAAACCGTTTTTTTCCTGAAAATCTTCCTGGGCCTGTATTTCCACACGCTGATAACCCATTGAGCTGTACAGGTCCTTCAGATTATCCATATCCTTCTGGAGAGTCGACTTTACATACAGACCGCCGATTTTAATATTCATCTCTTTTTTAAGCTTAGCCTCCTGAAAAATGACATCTCCCCTGAAGTGTATATCCTTGACTATGTATTCTTTTCCTCCCTGTATTTCAAAAAAAACATCCACCTGCGATGGTTCATCAGTGGGTTCGCTGTAAGCCTCTATGGCCGGATTGTATTTCCCTCTTTGTATTAATATTGTCTTCAACTCCTCAACCGCTTTTTTTAATTTCCCCTCGTAATAGGGATCCCCTTCTTTAAGGGATAAAAGCTGATGTCTGAGTTTTGCCGGAGAAATTTTTTCGCTTCCGAGAAAAATGATACGGTTTACATACGGCTGGCTTGTCAAAATGAATGTGAGATCTGCCTGCTCCTCCCCCTTTTTTTCGACCTGTATGTCAGAAAAAAGACCTGTTTTGTAAAGCCTTTTAACAACCTCGCTCATACTGAAAAAAGAGAGGATGTCTCCTGTTTCCAATGTTACTAATTCCGCGATCTGCGACTCTGCAGGTTCACCGTCAAGCTCCACATGGACACTGCGGATGTACACGGCATTTCCAGAAAAAACAGAGGAAAACAGAGGCGAACTTAAAAAAATTACCAGCAAAAAGGAAAACAGGGCAGTGCAAAAAGAGCTGTGACTCGATCTAAAACCGTCTGTGAATTTTGACATCAAAGCTAATCCTTCCTGTTTCGTCCCTGGTGCCGACAATTGAAAAATCGTTTGACAGCTCCCACTCGATACGCGTGATATCATCCCTCTGCGCGGCAAGATTGGTTGAATAAAGAATGAAAAAATTCTTTGACAGCTTTTTCCCAAGTGTTAACCTGGCTGTCATTTCAGCGGAAGATCCCATGATAAAAGGATCGATTCTAAACCTGTCTATTTTGAAAAGCTCTTCGGCCCTTTTTTTGGCTTCCTCAGAAAGCTGGAAAGAAAGAAGAGATGCTGTGCTCTGCCCTATACTTCGGTCATAATGATAGGTCCGTTTAAAAGCCTGGCCTAATGCCAGAAGGGCCAGGACATCTTCCGAAGGAAGAGAGGGAGAAGAGCTGAATTCCGGTCTAAGATTGCTCAAAGGACCGTCCAGAGAAAAAGTCACATGATAATTCTTTACATATGTCTCCCCTTTAAAGTTAAGATACGGATCTATACTTGCAGGATTAAAAAAGCTCACTCTTCCCTGCAGCAAATTGAATTCTCTATCCTGAAAATAAACAGTCCCGTTTATCGCATCTATCTCACCCTGGATAATAGGGCTGAAAATACTGCCTTTTATGTTCAAATCAAAACCTGTCTGTATACTCCCCAGTGAATTCTCCATCCAGGCATCCTTATCCGCTCTCAGACGAATATTCAAATTCAGATCATCAAAAAAACCAGGCTCCTGTGAATAAGATGGGTAAGCTTCAGATGAGAATGAAAATCCCTCATTCAGTTCCCTTCTCCACAGCAGCTTTTCTATAAAAAGATCACCATTAACAACAAATCTCGTATCATCCTTTACAAGATTTATGTCTCCGTTAGTAAGAACTCTGGTCCTCTCGAGGATAGAAAGCATCATCTGGTCTCCATGGGCATTCACATTTATATATTCGACTCCGGACTTCCCTAAACGTACATTTCCTGAGGCTTCAATAGTCCCGCCGCCTAGTTTGCCTTTAACAGAACGAATGGACAGATCGCTGCTGTTCACAAAAACAAGGCCTGAAAAATCTTCAAGCGCATGGGCAAAATGAGGAAAAGGCAGTTGAGATCCCTGGAAATCTATTACTCCTTTGACCTCAGGCTTCCCTGAGGGAACCCTCAAGTTCAATAGATAATTGAGTTCTGCTTTCGTGCCCTTCCAGGGAAGCAGAATATCAAGATTTCTGAGAGAGCCTTCTATCTTACCGGTTACCTCCTCTTTTTTATTGAGGGGAATGTCCATTTTCCATAAAAAATCATTTTCGCCGGGAACAAAATTCCCATCCATCTGCATACTGATCTTCTCTTTATCGTAACCGATCTTAATTTTCCCCTGAGTCCCTGTCTTATCGAATGAAGCAAATTCCAAATCCCTGATATCATAAGAGCCTAAGATAAAATCCCTGCCAAACTCACCATCTCCTTTTATATTAAAATTGAAGATTCCTTTTAGATTTTCACTTACTGATGAGAGATCTATATCTTTTCCTTTGAAATCTATATTAAAATTTTCCGCAGATGTATTCAGAAACAAATTTCCTTCAACCCTTCCTCCAAGCAAATTAAAATTTAATTCAGGGAATTCTACGGAATCATCATCTCCCTTTATTCGGCCGTATACATTTGATAGAGACTGCCCTGCAAATTCTATGTCTTTGCCTGTAAATACTCCATTGAACACTGTCCCATCCTTTTTTTCCATATACTCAAAACTGCCTGAGCCCCGGCCGTGTACAGGAAGAGAGATGCCCAAAGCAGGGAGAACAACCCCTGTCTCCCCTCTCTCACATAGGATCTCCACTCTGGTTTCAGTGGGGTTCGTAAACAAACCCACTGTTCCTTTAAAAGCCGGATCCTCAATATCAAATCTTCCAAAAAAATCATCTTTGATAAGCTCTATGGTTCCTTTGGCATATTCGGCATCGAGTTCGCCAAAACTTGCCTGGGCCATTGAAAAATCTGACTTTACCTGGGGGGCCGCAAAATCGCCGAAAATATGGATCTCAGCCTCGCCATTTCCTCTTATTTCCGGGAATTTGAATTTCTTTCTCAAGATCAATCCGGTAAACTCTCTGGCCTGTTTGATGTCCGTGATCCCGCCTTTTATCGTTATATCCAGACTGCGGTTTACCTTCAAACTGCCGTCAATATTGAGATCTCCAAAACTGGTCTTAATATCAGGAGACGAAAACAGTACGTCTTTATCTCCATCCCACTCAACCCTGACTGAACCATTTGCGGGGAACTTTCGAGATTCGATTCTTTCTGTACTGTCCTTAAAATCCGCATTGACAACAAGCCTTTTCTTCACCAGTGAAAACTCACCCCGCGCCTTAGAATAAACCGGCCAGGGTATGGAAATTTCATTGGCTATCGGCTGTATGGAAACCCCATTGACTCTCCCCCGGACACTGTTCTTATCAAAATCAATGCTGATATCACCATGGCCTCCTGCCTTATTCCTTAGGGAGATTGTGACGTGTCCCCCTTCCTGATCATTATACTCGACCCGGCCGTTTACGTTCCCCATATAAACTCTATTCAAATCAATGGACGGACTTGCTATTTGCCCCCTATATGAAAGCTCTTTGTCTCTCCTAATCACAATGCCTTTTTCTTTGATGTCTCCTGACCAATCAAAAGGAATCTTCAGCAGAACAGCGGCCAGAGAAGAATCGATAACGCTTGATGTGGCCAGCTCCATTTCCGGATTAAAAATATCATCTATGGTCCCGCCGGCTTTTATGATCCCATCAGGACCCTTCACATGAAACCTCTGTAAAGTCAATTTTCTTCCTCTTCCGCTGAGGGCCAAAGATAGATTACACCTGATATTTCTCTCTAATTTTTTTAGAGACAAATCGTTTTCTTTAATCTCGGAATAAAGTGTAAAGTTGTTCTTGTTTTGAGAGAAAACAGCGTTGATTCCCTCTGAATGCAGACGCAGGCTTTGGGTCTCATAAGTAACCTTGCCGCTTTTTAAAAGCATTTTTTCTATGAAAACCGGAATAGTAAAATCCGCCTCTTTTTTTCCAAGAGCCTGCGGCCTTTTCCCTAATTGTGACAGCTTTAATTCAGGCTCTTCGATCACTATTTTTAGGGGTTTCCCTCTGGAGATAATTGACTTTAACGAAAGACTTACGGATATCTTTCTGGCGGAAAAATAAGGGTTTGATGAATGAGACTCAGCTTCTTCGATAACCAAAGCCGGAGGAAAAGAAGAGAAAAACAGCTCGTTGTATTTTAAGCTGGAATTGATTTTCTGTTTTATCTGAACCAAAAGGACATTTCTTGCCAGAATAAAAACCGTAAAGATCAATATCAGTGTTATCGCGAAGAATATCAGTCCTTTAAGTCTGTTTCTTTTGTTCATATCCCAATCAGCATCTCACTCCACAAATATATCATTTTTCATAAAAAATACAAATTTTATAAGGAGAGCTGGCCCCTTTTATCAAACAATCTTATGCAATCTGATTTTTTATAGGATTTACTCAACAGAAAACAATACAGCCCCCGCTTCGACCGAATCTCCGGCCTTAGGATATATGCTTTTTATCCGTCCTTTTCGGGGCGATTTTATTTCATTCTGCATTTTCATGGCTTCCAGCACCAGTACCGGACTACCTTCTTTCACGTTGTCTCCTTCCCTGAGCAGCAGCTCGACGACTCTTCCCGGCATGGATGTCTTTACATCCATTCTCCTGGTGCTCCCAAAGCTGTTTCTGATCGTTTGAAAGGGTGATGCTTTGTCCACCTTGATGCTCTTTCCCTTCATGCAGACATTATATGAATTGGAATTCTGATTCACTATCACGTCATAAACCCTGGATCCTATTTTCAAGAGCATTTCCTCTCCTGAAAAGAATTCAACAGAAACATCATATTTCTTTTTATTAACAGTTATCTGGAGATGTCCGCTCTGGGCCTCTTCAAAGTTCAATTTGAATTCTTTTTTATTATATACAAAAGAGATATCCATATTACAGGTTCCTTGACAACGCTTTCATACGTCCCTGGATCTTCCAGTTGCTTGCAGGTTTTCTCCCCCCTGGTTTAAAAGAAAATGTCCGGCTGCTTGTATAGCTCTTTATTCCGGCAGCTATAAGAGCCACATTCTGTTCCTCAATTCCGGGTTTCTCACTCTCTTTCTCCAGCCTTTCCATAAAATGGGTATTATAATCCCCTTTATAAAAATCCGGATGGAAAAGGATGCGCTTGAATAAAGGAATAATCGTCACAATACCGTATACCTGATATTCTGATAAAGCTCTCTGCATGCGGCGAATCGCTTCTTCTCTTGTGGCTCCCCATGTTATTACCTTTGAAAGCAGGGGGTCATAATCCAGCGGCACTTCATATCCTTCATAGGTCCCATTGTCATACCTAAGCCCAAGCCCTCCGGAAGGAGACCGCAGCCTTTTTATTTTGCCTGGAGAGGGCATAAAATCATTGTAGGGATCCTCGGCATAAATACGGCATTCCAGGGAGGCTCCTCTCGGAAGCACCTCCTTTTGTGAAAAAGGCAGCTTGTTTCCATACGCTATTTTTATCTGATTTTTAACGATATCAATTCCTGTTACCATTTCTGTTATGGGATGCTCAACCTGAAGCCTGGTATTCATCTCCAAGAAATAGAAATTTTTCTCTCCATTAACAACAAATTCAACAGTCCCTGCATTCTGATACTTCACAGCTCTGGCTGCTTCAACAGCCACTTCTTCCATTTTTTTTCTTGTATCATCATCGAGAAAAGGGGAGGGAGTTTCCTCCATGACCTTCTGATAACGCCTTTGTATGGAGCACTCTCTTTCGCCTAAAGAAACAGTATGTCCGAATCGGTCAGCAAGTATCTGCACTTCTATATGATGGGGCTCCTGAATATATTTTTCTATATATACAGAGGAATCTCCAAAGCTTGCTTCGGATTCTGATTTAGCAAGCCTGAATGAAGGCAACAGGTCTTTTCTCTCTTTAACAAGCCTCAATCCTTTTCCTCCGCCTCCGGCTGCGGCTTTCAACAGAAGAGGAAAACCTATTTTTTCCGCCTGTTCAATAAGGTCTTTCTCGCCTGATAAAGGCTCAAGCGTCCCGGGAATCACAGGTACTCCGGCTTGAACCATTTTTTGACGCGCCTGTGTCTTGTTTCCCATGATGCGTATAGACTCGGAAGACGGGCCAATGAATATCAAACCTTCCTGCTCACACTTTCTGGCAAAATCAGAATTTTCAGCAAGAAATCCGTATCCTGGATGGACAGCTTCAGCTTTAGATTTTCTGGCAGCCTCAATGATCCTATCCATATTCAGATAACTTTCCGAAGGCTTCGACCCCCCAAGCCTGTATGCTTCCTTGGAAAGCCTCACATGAAGAGCCCTGCTGTCCGCGTCTGAATAAACAGCAACAGGAATGATCCCGAGCTCACGGCAGGCTCTAATGACTCTTACTGCGATTTCGCCCCGGTTGGCTATCAAGATCTTTTTGAACATTTTTTTCCGTGTTTTTATTTAGCTTACTCCATTCAGTGCGTTTTTGTCCAGAGATCTTCAGGCAGCACGCAGAGACAAGACCTTTGAGCGGCTCTCAGAAATGACCTAAAGAGGGATGTTTCCGTGTTTCTTTGGAGGGTTCTCATCACGTTTGTTTTCGAGCATCCTGAGTGCGGCAATGAGCTTCAGCCGTGTGTACTTGGGCTCAATAACCTCATCAATATATCCTTTTTCTGCAGCCACGAACGGATTGGCAAATTTATCTCTAAATTCCTTGACCTTCAGTTCTGTTAAAGCATCCGGGTCTTGAGCTTTTTTCAGCTCTCTTCTGTGGACGATTTGAACCGCACCCTTAGACCCCATAACAGCGATTTCCGCATTGGGATAGGCATAATTGATATCAGCCCGGATATGTTTTGAGGCCATGACACAGTAAGCCCCCCCATATGCTTTTCTTGTGATCACGGTTATTTTAGGAACGGTCGCTTCAGCAAACGCATAAAGGATCTTGGCTCCGTGCCTGATAATCCCCCCGTGTTCCTGTGTCACACCGGGTAAAAATCCGGGAACATCCTCAAAGGTGATCAGGGGTATATTAAAAGCATCACAGAACCTTATAAAGCGGGCTCCCTTGTCTGATGAATTGATATCAAGCACACCGGCCAGATGGTCAGGCTGATTGGCAACCACTCCTACGGATTTTCTTCCCAGCCGTCCAAAACCAACCACTATATTTTTGGCATAGTCCCTATGAACTTCAAAAAAGTAATTATCGTCCAAAACGTTCTTTATTATCTTCCTGATATCATAAGGGAGATTGGGATCGTCCGGAACTATCCTATTCAGCTCATCGTCAACCCTATTAAAAGGATCTGAGGTCTCTTTCTCAGGGGGGTCTTCCATATTGTTATCCGGAATGAACGAAAGGAGCTCTTTGGTAATAGCCAGGGTCTGCTCCTCGTTTTCTGCGGAAAAATGGGCAACCCCGCTTAGGCTGTTGTGAGTCTCAGCGCCTCCCAGCTCCTCCATAGTCACTTCTTCATGAGTGACTTCTTTTATCACATCAGGTCCTGTAATGAACATCCGGCTCAGGCCTTGAGTCATTATGATAAAGTCCGTAATGGCAGGAGAATAAACAGCCCCACCGGCACAAGGACCCATAATGGCTGATATTTGAGGGATCACTCCGGAAGCTAAAACATTTCTCAGAAAAATATCTGCATAGCCTGCCAAACTGGACACTCCTTCTTGTATTCTGGCTCCTCCTGAATCATTAAGGCCTATGATGGGCGCTCCGGCTTTCAAAGCCAAATCCATTATCTTACACACTTTCCCGGCATTGGCTCTGCTCAAGGAACCTCCAAATACAGTGAAATCCTGGGCAAAAACAAAGACAGTCCTTCCTTCAATAGTGCCGTAACCCGTAACCACTCCGTCTCCGTAAATGCGCTTTTTCTCCATCCCGAAATCCGTACAGTGATGGACAACAAATTTGTCTGTCTCCTGAAAAGATCCTTGGTCAAGCAGTATTTTTATCCTCTCTCTCGCCGTGAGGCGCCCCTCCTTATGGCGTTTCTTTATCCTCTCCGGCCCCCCGCCCAGCTCGGCAAGCTTCTCCTTTTCTCTTATGTCCCCTAACTTTTTTTTGATTGTCATTTTTCTTTCTGGCTCATTGCCTTTTTTACTTTTTCCCAGTCATCCAAAAAGCGTTCAATCCCTCTGTCTGTCAAAGGATGTTTCACCAGCTTTTCCAAGGAATTAAAGGGCAGAGTGGCAATATCAGCTCCCATAAGAGCCGCCTCTACCACATGCATGGGATGCCGGATGCTGGCGACGATGATCTCAGTCTCAAATCCATAATTATTGAATATAGGAACCAGCTGTTCCACAAGTGCCATTCCATCGCTGGAGATATCGTCCAACCTGCCGACAAAAGGGCTTACGTACCGGGAACCGGCTTTTGCAGCCAATAAAGCCTGAGTTGGAGAAAATACCAATGTCGTATTGACATGGATGCCTTCATCCGACAATCTTCTGGTGGCTTTGAGACCTTCCACGCAAATGGGAATCTTTACAATAACATTTTCAGCTATTTCACAGTGCTTTCGGGCCTCTTTTACGATTTCCTCTGCATGGCTTTCCACACATTCCACGCTAACAGGGCCAGGGACCACATCACAAATTTTTTTTATCAGGTCATTAAAATTTTCTTTTTCTCTTGAACAAAGAGTGGGATTCGTTGTTACACCGTCAATAATGCCCCAGGATACAGCTTCCTTGATCTGATCCAGATTGGCTGTGTCTAAAAAAATTTTCATAATTCCCTCCGTTTCAGGTGTTTTTTAATGCCCTTCCCTCTTTTTATATTATTTTTTCCTTCATGTCCAGCCTGTATAACTTTTACGGCTTTACTCTCATAACTCTATTCGACAGGGTCCCTATCCCCTCAATCTGAACATCTACTCTATCACCCGGAGACATAGGGCCTACTCCGGATGGAGTTCCTGTGGTTATAATGTCACCGGGAAACAGTGTCATAATATGAGAGATATACATGAGCAGTTCAGGAACAGGAAAAATCATATTGGCTGTATTCCCGGACTGTTTGAGTTTTCCGTTCAAAAAAGTCTTTATCCTTAACCGTGAGGGATCGATATCCGTTGCAATACACGGGCCAATCGGCGCAAAAGTGTCAAACGACTTGGCCCTGGTCCATTGGCCGTCTTTATCCTGCAAATCCCTGGCTGTCACGTCATTCAGACAGGTATATCCCAATATATAGTCATCCGCATCAATGCCTTTTTCGAGCTTCCAAGCTTTGTTCTTAATAATAAAAGCCAGTTCTCCCTCATAATCGAGCCTTTTGGTCGCATCAGGATAAAAAATGCTGTCATTGGGCCCGATGACCGCTGAAGGAGGCTTTAAAAATATCAACGGTCTTTTAGGTACCTGCTGGCCCCTTTCATCAGCATGTTCCCTGTAATTCCGGCCTACAGCCACTATCTTTGAAGGAAGTACCGGTGCGAGAACCATCACTTCTCCGATGGGAATCCCCTCTTTCCCTTCCTTGAGCACACCTGATATGGATTCCCTCAAGGGAATCAGTACCTCCTCTTTCAGTATTCCGTAATGGATCTTATCCTTATGTTTGAAACGATATATCCTCATAGCAGATATCCTTTCAGCCTTCCTGTTTTTATGTCTGACCTTTCGCTCTCATTACCAGCCTTATCACAAGCTGAAACACAATATTCATATTCAATGCCCTCTCTTACAGAAAAATCATGGAATATATTCTCCTTAACGGGCTTTGAAGTCATGAGAAGGAAACCTTCTTCTCCTTTTTTTCTTCTCCATATCTTATATCCATAGAGGTCCTCTGCTTCTACGGTATCCCAGGTAACCGTGATCTGGTCCCCGGCTGCAATCAAAATCAATCCCTTCGGTTTTTCAGGCCCGATCGTATCCTTAACGATGATCTTGACCGGCTCTGAATTTTCGCTTTCAAGATATGGGGGGGCCTCCGAAGCGGAACACCTCACAACATACTGATATTCTTTATCGAAGAGAATTTGGTCGTCCTCATAAGAGGTTTTCTTGATCAGTTCATGATTGATTCTTGCGAACACGCTTTCTTCTGAAGACCTGTAGATATGATAACCTTTGACCGAGGATGGAGAGGAGCCGTCTGTATTCTCCTCAGGAACCCTCCATTTAAGTATCACTCTATCTGCTGCAGCCTCAGCTTTGAGCCCGGAGGGCGGATTGGGGGCAATCCTTGACGTCACTGAAACCGGATTTGAAAAATCAGATTCTCTCCCTTTTTTATCGGCTGCTTTAACACCCCAGAAATAGACGGTGTTCTCCTGTTCATCTGGTCTTATCCTGTGGCTGTAGATATACACCTCTGCCTCCTCTTTACCGGCTTCTTCGAATGCCGGAAAATCACTGCTTTTAATTGACTTTAAAAGGGCTGCTTCCCTGGCAAAGGTCTTCAAATCAATAGATTTTATTTCTCCATGCTTAAACTGTTCTTTATACAGCCAAATATCCACTCTGGAAATCTCATCTAAAAGGCTTCCGTCAATGTAGGAAGTGGGATTTTTCCACTTTAATATGATTTCCCCTCCGCGCTGGAATGCTTCTGTGACCTCGACTTGTTTGGGAGCCTTTTTAATAGGGGGCAGAAGAGGGCCTTTTTTCCCGCAGCAGAGAGAAAGGGAAACGGCTGTCAACACAAATAAAATGGCCGAGTATTTTTTCATCAGAGGATGAAGCGGTTGAGGTCCTGATCTTCTATTATGTTCTTTAACTGCTTGTCAACATAATTTTCGTCAATAACGATATTCTTGCCCACATCATCCGGGGCATTGAAAGATATCTCCTCCATGACTTTTTCCATGACTGTGTGAAGCCTTCTGGCTCCGATATTTTCATTGATGCTGTTGACTCTTTCTGCGATGTCAGCGATTTTTTCCACAGCTCCTTTTCTAAACTTCACTTTCACGCCTTCTGTTGCCATAAGCGCTTCATACTGTTTGAGCAGAGCATTTTCAGGTTCTGTCAGTATGCGGATGAAGTCATTTTTATCCAAAGAAGAAAGTTCGACCCTTATGGGAAATCTTCCCTGAAGCTCAGGGATCAAATCAGAAGGTTTTGTTACATGAAATGCGCCGGCTCCAATGAACAAAATATGGTCTGTTCTGACAAGCCCTGAACGGGTGTTCACAGTCGTACCCTCTATAATGGGGAGGAGGTCCCTTTGGACTCCTTCACGGCTTACCTCAGGCCCGTGACCGGTTTCTCTTCCTGAGATCTTATCGACCTCATCCAAAAATATGATCCCTGAATTTTCCACTTTTTCTATAGCCAATCGTGAGACCTGATCCATGTCAATAAGTTTCTGCTGTTCCTGTTCGGTAAGGTACTCGATCGCTTCCCTGACTTTGACTTTTCTTCTTTTGGTCTTTCCCCCCAGACCCGGAATGATCTCCTGTATGTGTATTCCTATCTCTTCAACGCCCGTGTTTGAAAATATCTCAAATGGAGAGCTGAACCTCTCTTTAACCTCGATCTGGACCTGGCGTTCATCCAGAAGCCCTGCTCTTAACTGGCTTCTCAGTTTCTCCCTCGTATCCTGAAATCTTTTTTCTTCTTCCTGGGCATCTGACTCGGAACTCACCCTTGGTTTAGGGAGAAGAATGTCCAGGAGTTTTTCTTCGGCATTCCGTTCGGCTTTTTCTCTGACCTCCTGCATTTTCTCCTTTTTGACCAATCCCACGGCGATCTGAACCAGATCTCTGATCATGGACTCCACATCCCGCCCCACATAACCTACTTCTGTAAACTTGCTCGCCTCGACTTTCAAGAAAGGAGATGACGTCAGTTTTGCCAGCCGGCGCGAAATCTCTGTCTTTCCGACTCCGGTAGGGCCTATCATTAAAATATTCTTTGGGGCGACCTCATCTGCCAGTTCAGGCGGGAGCTTCCTTCGCCTGAACCTGTTCCTTAAAGCAATAGCGACTGCTTTCTTTGCATCTTCCTGGCCTATGATATGCTTATCCAGTTCTTCGACAATTCTCTTTGGAGTCAGTTCAGACTCATCGAACCTTCCTTTGACCAAATCCAATTTTTCCGGCAGCTCTATGGGCATCTATAATTCCTCTATGGTAATATGGCTGTTCGTATAAATGCATATATCCGAGGTTATCTTCATGGCTTCCTCGGCAATTTTCCTTGCAGAAAAATCCGTGTTTCGCATCAACGCCCGAGCAGCAGCAAGAGCATAGGCTCCTCCAGATCCTATGGCAATAATACCGTCATCAGGCTCCACCACATCCCCTGTCCCTGAAATCAAAAAAGAGTCGTTTTTATCCGCAACCAACATCAATGCTTCGAGCCTGCGCAGAGCTTTGTCCAGCCTCCAATCTTTGGCTAGTTCAATAGCAGCCCGGGCAAGATTTCCCCGAAACTCCTCCAATTTTCCTTCAAACCTGGAAAAAAGAGCAAATGCATCCGAAGTCGCGCCTGCGAATCCGGCCATCACCTTGCCTTTATAAATCCGCCTGACTTTGCTGGCTTTTGATTTCAAAACCGTGTTTTCCAGAGTAACCTGGCCGTCACCCGCAATGACGACTTCTCCTTCTTTCCTTACACACAATATAGTGGTGGCATAGAAATGACTTTTGTTTCTCATAACTTAATAATGATAGACCGTTCTATGGAAAACGTCAATGTTTCTTGTACTGATCCCTCAACCGTGTCTGGATGCTTTCCATAGGAACGATCTTTCCATTTATGATGACATGATAAATCCTGGAACGCATTTGGACAGGAGACCCGCTCCAGACAACCAGGTTTGCTGTCTTTCCTTCCTCTATGGAACCCACTTTATCATCCACACCCATTATTTTGGCAGGATTTATGGTGAGTGCCTTTATCGCCTCTTCTTCGTCAAGTCCATAAGCCACAGAAAGGCTGGCCGGAACCGGAAGGTTGCGCACATTCCTGCCATCAGCCCCCCAACCGCCTAAGTCAAAAGCAAACAGAACCCCCTTTTCCGCCAGGACAGCTGCTGTATGGTAATTCAAATCAAAAGGCTCCCATCTTCCTGGAATCCCTGTTGTCCCGGCCCAGATAACGGGGATGTTTTTTTCACTTAATATCTCCGCATATTTCAATATCCCTCTGCTTGCTCTGATAATGCCTTTCAGACCGAATTCATCAATGATTTTCAGTGCATTCCGGATGGTCACTTCGTCATTTGTAATAAAAAGCGCAGGCGCTTCTCCTTTTAGAACAGGGAGAAGGGCTTCCATCTCCAGATCAATGCTGAAACGGCTGCTCTCATTTTCCCTTCCTCCTTGCTTTTCGCCTCCCGCCCCCTCTTTTTTGCGTGCGTACTGTTTTGCTTTATTGAGCTTCTCTTCTATAAGAGACACTACACCGGGAAGGGTGGAAGGATATTTGCTTTCACTTTTCGCACCCATATTAAAAATCTGGGCAGCATATCTTTTTATCACCAGGTCCTGAGCCAGTCTTCCATCCAAATTCATAAGCACGGATTTCCCATTGATGGGGCTCCTGGTGCCGCTTACGGTCATGACAGTGGTGACTCCTCCCAACCGTGTTACAGCAATACAGGGGTCTTCAGGATTAATGGCATCAAAAGGGTCCATCTGAGGCGTTGATACACCTGACTCATTCATGTCATTTCCTGCTCCGGGATATCCGGTCACTCCAACTGCGGTCATTAAAGCCACCATCCCCGGATACACATATTTCCCAGAGGCATCAATGATATGGGCTGAAGGGGAAGGCTCTAAGTCACGGCCTATCTTGATTATTTTCCCTGCTTCAATAAGAATATCCGCCTTTTGTATTTGAGCCCCCTTAACAGGAACAATTGTTCCGTTTTTTATGAGTATCTGCTGTGAACTTTGGGAAAAAGCAGGATTAAGGCCAAAAAGTACGGCCGCCAATAAAATAAATATTTTTCTATTCATATCCGACTCCTTCTGCGGTTATGCTTTCTTTGGAATAATCAAAGTAGACCTTTCCTTCAATGATCGTCATGAGACACTTGGACGTTGAATCAAGAGGATATTTGTCAAAAACTGCGATATCTCCATCCTTGCCCTTTTCTATGCTGCCAGCCTTGTGTTCCATCTCGACCGCATAGGCAGGATTGAGCGTTATCATCTTGAGCACTTCTTCTTCCGGAATATCATTGTATTTTAAAACCTTTGCGGCGTTGAGATAAAGATAACGGCACTCATCCGCACTATCAGAATTGATCACAATTCTTACTCCTGCCTTATGCATGATCTCAAACCCATATGGGCATCCATCATAAGCTTCCTCTTTAAAACCCCACCAGTCAATCCATCCGCCGTAACACACGCCCGCATCCGCTAGGATATCCGGAACTTTGTATCCGTCTATACAGTGGCTCAACTGCAAAAGGTCGATATCCCATTCCTTACAAAAATTTATGATCCATACGATCTCATCAGCCCTGTAAACATGGCAATCGATTCCCAGTTTTTTCTCCAGCACCATCTTAAGCGTTTCCATCTTGAGGTCCTTCTCCGGAGGCTTAAGACCCTTTTTTCCCTCAGCCTTTTGTTTTTCATAGGCATCCCACTTTTCTTTATATTCTTTAGCTTTTAGAAATGCGTTCCTCATCACAAAGGCATTGCCCATCCGGGTAGAAGGAATACGCCCTTTGCTTCCATAGAGCCTTTTCGGATTTTCACCTAAGGCCATTTTAATCTGCTGTCTCGTGTCTTTAACAATCATATTTTCTATCCGATCTCCGTACTTAAGCTTAATGGTCACATTGACTCCTCCAATGACATTCGCGCTGCCGTGCATGGTTTTAACCATTGTGACTCCGCCTGCAAGGGTCTTTTTTATGGAATCAGAAGAGGGTTCCAAAGCCTCACGCATCCATATCTGTGGAGTAACCGGGTCTGTCGCTTCATTGATATCAGTGAGGGCAATATGAGAGTGGCTGTCTATAATTCCGGGCATAACATATTTTCCAGTTACATCAATGACTCTCATGCCGGCAGGGATAGGAATATCCTGCCCAACTCCCACAATCATGCCGTCCCTTATTACAACTGTTCCATTTTCGATGATTCCCTTTGTTACAGTGAGGACAGTGCCTCCTTTTAAGGCCAAATCCTGCGGCCAAACAAGACAGGCCATAAAGAAAACCGCTAATACGAACAAAATGAATCTGTTCCTCAATTCTGCCTCCTTTATATTTATTATGTTCAAAATAAGCTTAACCTGGATGATGAACAAGCCAAGGTTGTGTAAACCTTATGAAATTCAGGTGTGGACTCGGCGGCATTGAAGATTCAGCCTTCGGATGAGGCTTTTCGAGGGCACCCGGCAAAGCCGGGCGCTGAGTATGTCTGACCCACGGACGGGGGGAGTTACGCAGCAGCCGAGAAAAACGAAGAAGAATGGCGTTAAAAATCTGAAGGGAGCACAGACCATATCTGAATTTCATATCGGCTTGCCTATATGGTAAAAAAATTGCGATTAAAATGAAAGTAATAACAAACAAAAATATTTCAGTTGTCATTTTTTTAAAAAGTATGCATATCCTTGAAAGCAAAACAAAAAAAGGAACATCGCCATTTTTTTATGAATAGGTCAGGTTAAAAAAATCAAACATTCTTTTTATCAAAACGAAACCATTCTATATAAGCTCATGCTTTTGTTGACGGGAAAACAAGCGTATGTGATAATGATGAGAAAGTGGACTAATTCTGAGAAATCCCATGCAACAAAACAGAAGATATGGTTTTCTTAAATCTGGAATCGATGCCCATACCCTTGGGATCAGCCATATCAGCCAGCTCCTTGAAGAGTCCGGTTTTAAGGTCTTTGTTTCTGATGCAGAAATATCATCAGCTGTTGATAAGATATCCAACTTTCACTGCTTTGAAGCCATCAAAAAATGGATCCTTGAAAACAATATCACCCATCTCGGCTTCAGCTACCGCTTGGACCCAAAACAGGGACTGAACACTTTCGGCAGGCTGGCAACCTGTATAGAAAACGACAAAACGCTTTCAGCCAAAAAAAACAGAGCCATCAAAAAAATATATTTTGCTGGTCTTCCGGAGGCCTGTGACCTTATAAAAAAAGAATTCGGAAAAAGATACGAAACGTTCAGAGGAGACGAAACTCCCATAGAAACACTGAAGAAACTGGGTATCCCCGAAGCTATGATCCCAAAATCCATTCAGGAAAGTTCAGTTTACGACCAGATGCGGTTTGAATTCGGGAAAAAAATCATCAGCCGGGAAAAACACAGGCTTATTCCAAAAACCCCTGATTATGATTATAAAGGCTATGGAACGGAGAAAGACCACCTGTCCAAACGCCTGAATGCTGCCAGAAATCACAACCAACTGCCTCTGACAAGAGTGCATGTCGGGCCTTATCTTGAAGACCGGGAGAAGGCTTTAACCATGTTTTCAGAATGGCTGAAAACGCTTTCAAAAACAAAGTATCTTGATATTGTATCAGTCGGTTCTTCACAATTAAGCCAGTCACATTTCGGAGAAAGCTGGGAAGGCCTGCCCAATGGAGGCGGAGTACCTATAAACAGTGAACTTGAACTGCAGGCGATCCGCGAAGATTGCTCACCCATGCTGGTCAGAGCCTATTCAGGCACGAAAAACATAGCTCATACAGCTTACATCCTTGAGAAAAACCTCAACATGGCATGGCATGCTCTCTCTCTCTGGTGGTTCAATAAAATCGACGGCCGGGGGCCCTTGAGTGTCAGACAGGGGCTTTCCGAACACCTGGACGCCATAAAATACATCGCCGGCGTCACAAAGCCTTTTGAGCCCAATACCCCCCACCATTTCGCATTCAGAGGGTCAGATGATATCACTTATGTGGTCTCTGCTTTTCTCGCGGCAAAAACAGCCAAAAACCTGGGAATTAAAATTTTGATCCTCCAGAATATGCTCAATACACCCAAATCAACATGGGGAGTCAGGGATTTAGTCAAAGCCCGCGTTCTTCTGAAACTGGTTAGGACTTTGGAAGACAGTGATTTTAAAGTCATCTTTCAGCCCCGGGCAGGACTGGATTATTTCTCACCTGATATAGAAAAAGCAAAGGCCCAGCTCGCTGCGGTCACTGCATTGATGTCAGACGTTGAACCGGAAATACCTGACAGCCCCCCTATCATACACGTTGTAAGTTTCTCAGAAGCTCTTTTTCTTGCCACGCCGGACGTTATCAATGAAAGCATCCAGATCACAAAAGCTTCATTAAAATACTATCCGGAATACAGAAGAAAAAATGCTGTTTTTGATATTATCTCAAGCTCTGAGATAGAAAATGCTTCCCGGGAACTTTATGATGAATCAAAAATCATGATAGAGCATATGCAAAAGAATATTAAAAATCTATACTCAAGCGAAGGGCTTTTCAAAGTTTTCAAATCAGGGTACTTTCCTGTCCCCTTTCTCTGGGAATGCCGGGATGAATTCAAGAATGCTGTCAACTGGAACACAAAACTCATTAAAGGCGGAATACATGTGGCTGATGAAAACGGAAAGAGAATGACTCTGGATCAGAGACTCTCTAAAGTCAAAAAAATGATGGTTAAGGGAAATTAGCTCTCCGGGGTCATTCAGTCAGCGATATATCCCTTGCGGTAACTGATTCTGTATTTTTTCCCCGGTATTTCGACCCTGATATTCTTGAATTTTCCATCCCTCTTATAATTCTCAGGGGAATAATAGACAAGGTAGTACTGTTTTGAAGCCTCCACGGCTCTTTTCATCAGCCAGTCAGCCCTTAGTGAGCTTTCAATATAGCCTCCAGTCGCATCAGCCATTTCCCTAAAAGCGCTGTAGACGTCTTCGGACCTTTCCTGAAAAGTCACTCCAGGGATAATCTCAAAATTCCTGGAGATAAACAAGAAATGAATGGAAATAGATTCATCTGCATAAACCTGTTTGACTTTCTCCACATCAAATGAAATTTCTCTTTTGTAAAAATCCATAATGCCGGATATCGTCAATTCTATGTTCGGCCTATCCTGATAAAGAGACATATATTGAGTTAAGATCTTGGGATCTATCTGAGGAATATACTCGTTCTGATAAAAAAGAAAAACATATTTCTGGCCTACCTCGTCTTTTAAAAGTTTTGCAAATTCAACCAATTTATTCTGGTTGACATATCTCATCTCCTCAACTCTTCCTATCAGATACTGATACCGCAGAAGTTTTTCGCCGGGTGCCCAATTATGTGCATCGAGAATTGTCCGGTCTTCTGTTGTGAAAAAGCTGTCTCTCTGTTCAAGAGATGCGGCTATGGAAGCTGCAAGCTCTGTGAGCTCTTTGAGCATGGTCCTGTACTCCGAGCTGCCCAGCAAAGCATCTTTTCTCAAAATACCAATTAACTGATTCACTATCTCATCCCTTGACTTTAGTTCAAGTGCTTTTCCCCTCAGCTTATAAGAACTGAAGGGAGATATCACCATCAGATCATCACCTGGATAGATCACGTTTTTTAGGAAATATTCAACCGCCTCTCTTATCCTTGGATCATATTCGGAAATCTCGAAAAATAGGTAAAAATTTCTTTTTGTATTAGGGGAAAATCTTTTCCTCTCATCCTTTCTGGCAATATTCCTTTCATTCACCAGATAGACTGCCTGAATCTTCTGGATTTTGCCATCCTCATATATCTTAAAATCGTCTATAATCAGGTCGTCTACGAAAAGATTGTCATTATAGACCCTGACAGGCACTTCGATGTTGACAACCAGTGATTCCTCAGCTATCTGCTGGGAAAATACAGACGCGGCCAATAAAACAAAAACAATGAGACCGACTAATTTAATCCTCATCTATACCTCCTTTCAGATTAATAGCAGTAAACCCGCAAAATGTCAACATACGGCCAAGAACCCAAAATTAATGTTGATTATAATTCGGATTCCTATTATTTTATAGAAATAAAATGAAAAAGAATGAAGATACCACTTTAGATTTTATACGCACCCGCATAGAATCAGATATAAAATCCAATAAAAACAACGGAAGAGTACACACCCGCTTTCCCCCCGAGCCTAATGGTTATCTCCATATCGGACATGCCAAGTCCATATGTCTTAACTTTGGTCTGGCGCAAGAATACAATGGAAAATGCAATCTCCGATTCGACGATACAAATCCTTCCAAAGAAGAAGTGGAATATGTTGAATCAATAAAAAAAGATGTCAGATGGCTTGGCTTTGACTGGGAAGACCGTGAATACTATGCTTCAGATTATTTTGAGAAGCTCTATGAATATGCTACCCAATTGATAAAAAAAGGGAAAGCATTTGTCTGCGACCTCACTGCGGATCAGATAAAACGATACAGAGGGACATTAACAGAACCGGGAAAGGAAAGTCCTTACAAAAACCGCTCTGTCAAAGAAAATCTTGAACTTTTTAGGAAGATGCGCAAAGGAGAGTATGAAGATGGGTCCAGAGTGCTTCGGGCTAAAATCGACATGTCTTCCCCGAACCTGAACATGAGGGACCCCGTGATATACAGAATCGTTCATGAGTCACATCACCGCACAGGAGACAAATGGTGCATTTACCCGATGTATGACTTTGCCCATGGACTCTGTGACTCCATCGAGGGGATCACTCATTCTCTCTGCACACTTGAATTTGAAGACCACAGGCCCTTGTACGACTGGTTTCTGGAACAATTGAATGTATTCCATTCCCAGCAGATCGAATTCGCCCGGCTTAACCTGAGCTATACTGTGCTGAGCAAAAGGAAGCTGCTGGAACTCGTGGAAGAGGGTTATGTCAAAGGATGGGACGACCCCCGCATGCCAACCATCTCGGGCCTCAGAAGACGGGGCTATACCCCTGAGTCCATTCGCGACTTCTGTGACCGGATAGGCTTAGCCAAAAGGGAAAGCGTCGTTGATATTGACCTTCTCGAACACTGCCTTCGCGAACATTTAAACAAAAAAGCCAAACGAGTGATGGCTGTGCTTGATCCTCTGGAAGTCATTATAGACAATTTCCCGGAAGGCAAAGAGGAGCACCTGGATGCTGAAAACAATCCTGAAGATCCCGGAATGGGAAAAAGGAAGATACCTTTTTCCCGCTCCCTTTATATTGAAAAAGAGGATTTCCGCGAGGACCCTCCCAGGAAGTACTTCCGGCTGGCTCCTGACCGGGAAGTCAGGCTCAAACACGCCTATTATATTAAATGCAATCAAGTGATAAAGGACAAAGGCACAGGCAAAATCAAAAGGCTGCACTGCACCTATGACCCTGAGACAAAAGGAGGATGGTCAAAAGACGGACGGAAAGTGAAAGGAACCCTGCATTGGGTTTCAGCACGCCATGCGATCAAAGCAGAAATAAGGCTTTACGACCGTTTGTTTCAAACCAAAAATCCCTTGGATGTCAAAAAGGGAGAAGACTTCAAGAAAAATCTAAATCCTGAATCATTAAAAATCATCCCTTCATGCATGCTGGAACCAAGTGTTTCAAATGCCAGGCCTGGAGACCGGTTTCAATTTCTCAGGAAGGGATATTTCTGTGTTGATCCTGATTCAAAAAAAGGCCACCTGGTTTTCAATCAAACAGTTCCTCTTCGGGACACCTGGGCTAAAATCCTCAAAAAGCAGAAAACGTACGAATAAAGATTAAAATTATTTCATTGACAGAACCATCACTCTTTTACTATTCTTATTTTATACAACAAGTCTGAGCTATTCATAAGAGGAGAAGCCATAATGAAACCAAATATTAAGCCAAAAAATAACTGCTATTCTTCAGGACCATGCGCCAAGCACCCTGGATACTCCCTGGATGAACTCAAAGACACTCCCCTGGGCCGTTCCCACCGCAGTGCCCTTGGAAAAGGAAAACTGGCAGAATCCATAGAGAAGACAAAAAAAATACTAGGCCTTCCTCCTGATTATCTGGTAGGAATCGTACCGGCATCAGATACAGGAGCTTTTGAAATGGCCATGTGGTCTCTGCTGGGGCCTAAAGGCGTAGACGTCTTTGTATGGGAATCTTTCAGTAAAGGATGGGCAACTGATATTCGGGATCAGCTAAAGCTCGAAAATGTCCGAGTGTTTGAAGCTGCCTACGGAAAACTGCCGGATCTTTCTCAGGCAGATTTCAACAATGACGTAGTATTCGTGTGGAACGGGACAACCAGCGGCGTCAAGGTTCCCAACGGAGACTGGATTCCCGATGACAGAAAAGGCCTTACATTATGCGATGCAACCTCCGCCATATTTGCTATGGAAATACCCTATCACAAGCTCGATGTCATAACTTATTCATGGCAAAAAGTATTAGGAGGAGAGGCTGCCCATGGAATCCTGATCTTATCTCCAAAGGCTGTGGAAAGAATTGAAAATTACTCCCCGCCGTGGCCCATGCCGAAAATTTTCCGTATGACTAAAAAAGGCAAATTCACCGAAGGCATCTTCAAAGGATCCACCATCAACACGCCGTCAATGCTCGCCAATGAAGATTATCTTGCAGCCTTGAACTGGGCAGAATCCATTGGCGGCCTTCCCGAGCTTATCGAACGAAGCAATCAAAACCTGAAAGCATTTGAAGATTTTGTCAAAAATCACGACTGGATAGACTTTCTTGCAGAAAACAAAGACATCCGATCCAACACGAGTGTGTGCTTCAGTGTCAAACTTCCTGAGGACAAAATCAAAGCTATGGTCAAACTTCTGGCGGATGAAGAAGTCGCTTATGACTGCGGCTCCTACCGGGACGCTCCTCCCGGCTTGAGATTCTGGTGCGGAGCCACTGTGGATAAGGAAGATATCGAAATCATCACCCAATGGCTTGAATGGGCTTATAATGAAGTCAAGTAAATATAATTAAGCTGGCTCATCCGGTTTAACAATGAAAAGGCGTGATTTCATCGAATTCATTGGTCTGGGTATGGCCTCACTGGCTGCTTCCGGATGCGGCCAAAAGAGCCGTCCTGTTCTTTCGGAACAAAAACCCAATATTCTTTTTATTATGACGGATGACCATGCCTCTCATGCGCTCAGCTGCTACGGAAGCAAAATAAACAAGACCCCTCAGCTAGACAGGATCGCATCCGAGGGGATCCGCTTCAATAACTGCTTTTGCACGAACAGTATCTGCGCTCCCAGCCGCGCCACGATTTTGACAGGAAAGTACAGCCATATAAACGGTGTCCGGAATAATGTCCTTGAGTTTGACGGCTCTCAAATGACATTCCCAAAACTTCTTCAACAAGCCGGCTTTCAGACTGCAATGATAGGCAAATGGCATCTTAAAAGCGCCCCTTCCGGATTTGACTATTGGAATGTTCTCCCCGGCCAGGGGAATTATTATAACCCTGACTTTATTGAAATGGGACAAAAAAACCATTACACAGGCTATGTCACAGATATTTTAACGGATATGGCAATTGACTATCTGGAAAACAAAAGAACAGGAGAACAGCCTTTTCTTTTGATGCTCCATCATAAGGCTCCTCACAGAAACTGGCAGCCGGCTCTGAGGCATCTGACAAAATATGACGGAACCGAATTTCCTGAGCCTGATACTCTCTTTGACGACTATACGACAAGGTCAGAAGCAGCAAAAGAGCAGGAAATGACCATAGAGAAATATATGCAGCTCGAATATGACTTGAAAATGGGCCCTCCCCCGGAAAGAATGACAGACGAACAAAAGGCCGCATGGGAAGATGCGTACAGACCGAAAAAAGATTCTTTTTACAAGGAAAATCCTCAAGGCAAAGAACTGGTCCGCTGGAAATACCAGCGCTATATGCAGGATTATCTCGGCTGTATAGCCGGAGTGGATGAAAATGTCGGGCGCATCCTGGATTATCTGGAAAATTCAGGGCTGGCCGGCAGTACACTGGTCGTCTATACATCCGACCAAGGATTCTACCTCGGCGATCACGGCTGGTTTGACAAACGCTTCATGTACGAAGAATCTCTCAGAATGCCTCTTTTAATGAGATTTCCCGGCCAAATCCAACCCGGAAGAGTCGATGAGCACATGGTCACCAACCTTGATTTTGCGCCCACGTTTCTGGAATTATCCGGTGTGCCTATTCCCGAAGACATGCAGGGCCTGCCTTTAACCGGTCTGATAAAAGGCAAACCCGTGCCTAAATGGCGGGATGCCATCTACTACCACTACTATGAATATCCCAGTGTTCATATGGCTAAAAGGCATTACGGCATCCGAACCAAAAAACACAAACTCATCCATTTCTATTATGATATAGACCGATGGGAGCTGTATGACCTTGAAAAAGATCCTAGGGAACTCAATAATGTTTATAACGACCCTTCCTATTCTGAAACAGCAGCGGAACTCAAATCAAAACTGAATGCCCTTCAAAAAAAATACGGTGACTCAAAAGAGCTGGCAGAAAAATTCTTGAAACAGGACTTAGCAAAGCGTTAAACGGAAAAAGAAGTACTCTTTACCCCCAGTGTTTTTTGCCCTCCTTCCTGTAATGGAAGTTACGGCAAGAAAAATATTCCATAAAGGCCTCTCCAGTATCATAAAAAAATGCATTCCCATCATAGGGGGAGTCCTGTCTATCATTGCGATAGCCAAAGCCCTATCCTATTATATGGCAGACGCCCAGATCCCTATGAAGCTGGCAATCGTTCCTCTTATCATCCCTCTAGGCCATGTTTTCCAAATACACCCTGTCCATCTCGGAATCATCTTCCTGGCAAATATGGAGCTGGGCTATCTCACGCCTCCTGTTGGCCTGAATCTGTTTCTTGCTTCCTACAGATTCGAAGAACCCATGCAGAAAATCTACAGAAGCATTCTGCTTTTCTTCTTTATACAGCTGGTATCCGTACTGACGATAACCTATCTGCCTCTTCTCTCCACATGGCATCTATAGAAAACCTTCCCGGTTCTTTGTCTTTTTATTATTGAACTACGATATCCTTTGAGCTCTGCCACAGACCATGTATACTGCAGTAGCTTAACGCAAATAAAGCCCCCGGCTTATCTGTTTTAAAAGCAAATGTCACGGTGTGGTGGGTATAAATGGTGCTTGTATCCGGCCCATCTGTGCTTTCTCCGTGAGCCGTGAATTCAGCTTTCCCGATTTGATAAGGGAAATTACTTCCTTCGGGTTTAAAATACACCATGATCCAACGGATGTGGTGTTCTGTTGTGTTGGGATGAGCGATCTCCTTCCCCAAGCTTACCTTTACGTCAATCATCTCGCCTTTTTTCACCCGCTCAGGCGCATCTATGACAGGAATATGCTTTTCCTTTTTCCAATCCGCAGTCTTGAATAAATCTTTGAATTCAGTCATTTTTTCTCTCCTTTAATAAGGTGTTTATTCCAAATGCTGTCTTTGTTGCTCTTGCTATCCACATTCTAGAATGCAACTCAAATCAAGTCAATATTCCGAGAGGTCCGCCCTCGTATAATCCGGCCACTTTTTCATGAATAGTCCGATAAAAAGAAATTTGAAAAAAAACTTGACAAGGATTTTTTTTTGCAGTAAATTGTATATGTTTATTATATACAGTCTTAACGGTAACTACAATATGCACAAAGGTTAAAAATGAGAAAAAAATGAAAATAATCATATCCAATGCTTCACAGAAACCTATTTATTTTCAGATTGCGGAGCAGATCAAAAACCAGATCATAAGCGGAGAACTCAAAGAAGGGGAACCTCTTCCGTCGATCCGGAAACTCGCCCAGGAACTTCAAATCAGTGTTATCACCACCAAAAGAGCTTACGAAGAACTTGAAAAAGAGGGATTCATAGACACAGTAGGAGGAAAAGGATGTTTTGTGGCCATGCAGAATAAAGAGCTCCTCAGAGAAAAAAAGATGAAAATGGTCGAAGACAGACTAATAAAAGCGGTTACCGAGGCGAAACTTCTTGGAGTCAGATTAGAGGAACTCAAAGAAATGCTTACGCTTCTGTACAAAGAGGAGGAATAGTGGAATACACTGTTGAAATTGAAAATCTCAGGAAGGAATTCAAGGGATTCACTCTGAAGGATGTTTCTTTCAGGATACCAAAAGGATACGTCATGGGACTTATCGGTCCAAACGGGGCTGGAAAGACTTTTATATAACGAGGCTCTTCTGGATTCCTGCGTGCTTTCTCTTTGTCATCCTTTTAAATACCTTTGTATTTTCCGGATTCCTATTTTTCACAGCAGGTATCATACTCACCTTTGCTATGGTTATCTCCATACCCCTAATCGAAGACAAATACAGAACTGAGCAAATCATGTTGAGTCTCCCTGTTACGAAGCAGAGTATTGTCTTATCAAGATACATTTCCTCCTTTTTCATTACAGGAATCGGGATGATTCTCTATTTTGTTTCCGGCTCATTATACAGCTCGATATTCAAAGATAAGATAGTTAGCCTCAAATCTGTGATCAGTTTGGAAGGAGGGGCAGTATTTTTATTCGTATCTCTTCTTCTTACGGCTTTATTTTTACCTTTCCACTTTAAACTGGGAATCAGCAAAGCCCTGCTGTTTTCCCCTGTTGCCTTCATTATCTCATCATCGGCTGTTTGGGCGGGATATAAGCATATCTATGCAAATATGCAGCTTTGGCTCGGGACTCCCCTGTCTGTCTTCATCCTGCCGGTTCTCTTCTCAAGCCTTACACTTTTATCAATATTCCTCTCAATAAAAGCCTATAAACTCAAGGAGCTTTAATCGATGCTTCTTTTTGTGAAAAAAAATGAATAAGATAATTCTTGTGCTCGTCATTCTGGTCATCATCATATTGATTGCCTTCTAAAGACAAAAAAAGCCCCTCCCGCGGGCATGTGTGCTGTTACTTGTTCCGCCTTTCTTTAAGAAAGGCGTTCCCGCCGGGAAGGATTGCACTCGATGATCGGCCCCACTTGTTCTTGCCAGAACAAGTAAAAAACCTCTCTGACAAGCTTGAAAAAGTACTAAAAAATGTATTTTCAGCTCCTGTATACGTAGCGGTCCTTGTTGACTCACAAGTCCAGCACCCTGATTATATCCTTTACGACGGAACACTGGCAGCCGGCACTATGATGATAGCAGCAAGAGCCCTCGGGTACGGGACCGGTTTTTTCACAACTTTCTTGGTTATCTTTGAGTCATTTTGACTCACGCGGCTTTCTTGGAGCCAATAGATTGAGAAAAGCCACAAAAATGGCAGCTCCGAGAACCGCCCATATAACAGGAAAATTATGAGAGCCGAACCTTAAGTAGGGAGAGAGAGGAAGGCCCAACTCTCTGGCAATAAAGGTTCCTATCAATGCCCCTATAAATCCTAGAACAATGGACGAAAGACACCCCAATCCTCTTCTTCCCGCTATATGAGCTCCGAGACTTCCCGCAATAGAGGCAATAAACAGCAGAAACAAAAATCCGAATAAATTCATTTCATTTTTATCCTTATATATAGTTATCCGTTCTTGACTTTCGGCTTAAAAATCTTTTTCCTCTTTGCTTTTTTTTGGTTCGCCTTTACTTTCGCTCACAGGCTCCACTCCTGCTTTTTCCGCAAAGAAAAACAGGTACCTTCGCAGTCTGTCCATCTGGTGCCTCGGCTCACTGATCCCATGCCCTTCTCTCGGGTACCGGACAAAAGTGACTTCTTTATCTAAATCGCGAAGAGCCTGATAAAACTCAACGGCCTGCTCCTGAGGCACCCTTCTGTCTTCAGCGCCGTGCATGATAAGGACAGGTGTCTTCACATTTTTTACATAACGGATAGGCGAATGCTTTTCATAGCTTTCTTCTTTGTCCCACGGCGTCCCGAAAAACCAGCCCAGATAATGGGAGATATCAGTCGTGCTGTACATACTGTAAAGATTAGGGAGTCCTGCTCCGGGAGATACGGCTTGAAACCGGTCTGTCTGAGTAACGATCCAATAGCTCATATAGCCGCCGTAGCTCCATCCGTAGCAAATCAATCGCTCCGGATCAGCCAGTCCCTTCTCAATACAGTCATCAACTCCGGTCATGCAGTCATCATAATCTCTTATTCCCCAATAATTGCGGTTCGCATTAAGAAACTCCTGTCCATAATTGGAGCTTCCTCTAAAATTAGGCTGCAGCACCATAAATCCATTCCCTGCAAAAAATTGATTTGAGGAACTGAACGAGAGTATGCGTGCGCTGCTGGGCCCGCCGTGAGGATTGAGTATAAGAGGGTATTTTTTCTGGGAATCATAGTCAACGGGATAAGTGAGTATGCCTTCTATCCACTGGCCTTCACTGTTTTTCCACTTTACGACTTCGGCCTTTCCGAATTTTATATGCTCCTTTTCCAGCCATTGATTGGCATCGCTTAATTTTTTAGGATCTCTTAAATCCAAGGAGGCTGTATAGATCTCAGCCGGCCAATCAGGTCCGGAACGGACCCACACCCATCTGGAGCCATCCTCTGAGAGTTCCCATTGAAAGTTGCTTCCCAAAGGAGGATTCAGTTTTTTGATTTTTCCTGATTTGATATCAACAGAAAACAGATTGTATGTGGTGCGGTCTCCTGTGGACCAATAAATCTTTGAGCCGTCTTCAGACCATATGGGATAAGAAAAGTCAAGGTCAAAGTCTTTGAGCAGTATTTCAGGTTCTCCCCCTTCATAAGAAATGATATAAAGTTTCTTGTACCATGTATTCGTTCCTGTATGCGGATCAGAGGCAAAAGCAATGGACTTTCCGTCAGGCGACCATCTGGGACTGATGTCGCTTCCGGGATTTTCAAAGAGTTTTCTTGATTCTTTGCTGTCTGTCTCAATAACCCATATATCACTGTTCCAATTCTCATCTATCTTTGTATTGGGTCTGGTCTCATACACTATGTGCCGGGAATCCGAAGACCAGTCGGGACTGCTGACCGTAAAATCCCCTTCAGTGAGACGGCTTTCTTTATCCTCTTTTATATCATAAATCCATAAATGGCTCATACGGAATTTCTGGTCTACAACCTCTTCATCGTCTTTTTTCTTTTGCTTCTCTTTCTCTTCTTTGCTCAAAGGATCCCTGGCCGTAAAGAGAATTTTATTTCCGTCAGGAGATATACTGAAAGAGCCGATGCTCTCTTCATGTTCTGTAACCTGCCAGGCTTCTCCTCCGTCCATATACATAAAAAATATTTGTGTTTTTGATTCACCGCCGGCATCGCCTGTTTTCTTGCTTGAAGAAAGAAAGGCTATTCTATCCCCATCCGGAAACCAGGAAGGGGATGAACAGCTGTTAGCGCCTCTCGTCATCTGCCTTCTTTGAGAGCCGTCAACATGAACACGCCATATGTGAGTGACAGCTTTGAGATCTTCTGATTCCATATCTCTTTCTCTTTTTGTATAGACAACCCACTTGCTGTCCGGAGAAAGGGTTGGACCGGAAACACTGTTGATTCTCAGTGTGTTTTGAGCTGATAGGACATCTACCACTTCTGCTTTTCCTTTGTCTTTCTCTGCTGAAAGAAAAGGCGTAAAAAACAGAAATACAATAACAACACTAAATAAACGAATCTTCTGTTGGTTCATCTTAGAGCCCTCCTTAATTCTGGGCAAGAGGAAGCCTGCACTTTATTAAACTGCTGAGTGATCTCCATTTCAGGATTTATCTGGTCGTTTCCAGCAGTTAAAGACCATCTCCATGTTCCGGCAACATCAGCCGGCACCACCCAGAAAAAGATATGATGCCTGTCACTTCCGACAAAGACATCTTTTTTCATTTATTCTGCCTCCTTTTCATAACTAACCTGAACTATTCATAAAAAAACGGGGATATTCATTTTTTTGTTTTGCTTTCAAGTATATACATGTTTTCCGCAAAAAAGACAACTGAAAAGTTTTTGTTTATTTTTTCTTTCATTTTAATCGTCCTTTTTTTACCATATAGGCAAGCCGATCTCAATGCACCTGCTTCGTTACAGGGTACTCGCGGTGAAGGACCACAGCTTCACACCCTGTGCCTCGCATCTGCAGCAGCCTCGGCTTGTTCATCATCCAGGTTTATAAGGAGGTAGCGCATGAAGAAAAAAATAAGCCGCAGGAATTTTTTCAAAATAAGCGGAACAATCGGCCTTGGAGCCGCTCTGGAAAGCTGTGCTCTACGCAAATCTGAGAATATTCTCCAGACTCACCCGAAAACAGAGCCCATGGGCCATCTTGTGACCAAACCCATAGATACCGTGAAAATAGGTTATGTCGGTATCGGAAACCAGGGAAGCGGCCACGTTATGAACCTGCTTCGCATCGAGGGAGCAGAGATCAAAGCTGTTTGTGATATGAGAGAGGAAAGGACATTATGGGCACAGGAACAGTGCCGGCTGCACGGAAAATCCATTCCTGCCGCCTACAACAAAGGCCCTGAAGACTACCAGCGCATGTGCGATACGGAAGACCTGGATCTGGTTTACAACGCCACTCCTTGGGAATGGCATGTCCCCATTTCTGTTAAGGCCATGAAGACAGGCTCTCATGCTGCTTCTGAGGTTCCCGGAGCTATCACTCTGGAAGGATGCTGGGAATTAGTCGAAACATCGGAAAAATACAAAAAGCACTGCTGCACTATGGAAAACTGCAATTACGACCGGACCGAACTTATGCTGTTCAATATGATACGTCAGGGTCTGTTCGGAGAACTGCTCTATGCAGAATGCGGCTATCTGCATGACCTCAGAGAATACAAGTTTGGAAACCTCTACTATCCTCCTGATTGGCGCCTCAAATATTCCATAAAAAGAAACGCTGACCTTTACCCCACCCACGGACTCGGTCCTGTGTCTCAGTGGATGGGTATCACCCGAGGCAATAAATTCGAGTACCTTGTTTCCATGAGCAGCCCCAGTCCTTCTCTCAGCTTAAAACGTGAAGCCATTAAAAGATACGGAGAGGACCATCCTCGAGCCAAGACAGATTACGCTCTGGGAGATGTTATCAGCACTTTGATCAAAACCAATAAAGGCCAGTCCATTCTGGTCACGCATGATACCAATTCCCCCCGCCCATACAGCCGAAAAATACTGATCCAGGGGACCCACGGCTTAGCTCGAAAATATCCTGAACAAAAGATTCATATTGAAGGGCTCTCACCCAGTCACAAGTGGGAGGACCTCTCCGAATACAGAGAACAGTACAAGCACCCGCTTCTCAAATCCCTGGAGGAAAAAGCCCAGGGCGCCGGACACGGGGGCATGGACTTTATCGAAGACTTCCGGCTTATCCAGTGCCTCAGAGAAGGCAAACCCACTGATTCGGACGTGTATGACGGCGTGACTATCAGCGCTGTCGTCGCATTGAGCGAAAAATCTATTGCTGCCAGAAGCTCTCCTGTTAAATTCCCTGACTTTACAAGGGGGAAATGGAAATCACGCAAACCTTTGGGAATCGTGACCGCTTGAATTTATTTTCCCCTAAAAAACTTGGAATTTTTAGCTTACAGGCATGCCGCTTAAAAGGGATTCTTATCGTTAAAAACCTTCATATCAGGCAATTCCGTGTTCAGCGTCAGGGCTTTATATACACAGACAGGACTGTCAAATTTAACAGGAGGCCCCCATCCTGACCGCCCTTCTGTGATATATCCTTCAAGACCTATCCCCCATTCCAGGTCCATATAGGCAAAACCCTGATCCATTATCTTTACGAACCCGTGGCTTGTTGGCCATTTTGCTGTCTTTCTGCCCGCCGCCTCATGTGTTTTCTTCAGCGCTTCCAGAAATTCTTTGTATTTATCCGGATTAAGGACTTTATCCATTTCCATTCCAGAAACAACTAATTCCTCATCGTCCGGAGAAGCGATCTTGGGAATAACCGCCATCAAAGATAACGCATCTCTCAGGGCAGCCGGATCCGGTCTGTCTGATTCGAATCTCTTGTACTCGCAAAGCTCAACCCCTGCTCCTGAACTGATATTAGCCAGTGTGGACGTCACTCTTTTGTTATTGACCTGGATGATCCGTTCTTTTAAGACAAACGATTTTCCCTCATGGTCTATCTTTTCCCATTCTTTGCCTTTAAATTGGCTGCACTTTATAACACCTGTTTCTATATACCTGTCTACACGAAACTGAGGCGGATTCTTTGTGAACCAGATTTCGAAGATTTCAGAGTCCAGATTTTTCTCCACAAAATTCTGAACATCATCAAAAGAATCCTCACCCGCTGTCCAGTATTTAATATAGAATTGATCGATATCTTCATACCCCCCGAATTTCCAAGGAATCGTCACATCCTTGGCAAAGATGAAAATATTAAAGGGAAAAAAAACCCGGCAACGACCTACTCTCCCACTCCGTTACCAGAGCAGTACCATCGGCACTGGAGAACTTAACTTCCGTGTTCGGAATGGGAACGGGTGTATCCTCTCCGTTATGGTTGCCGGGAAAAATTCTTATCATTCCAATTGAATCTGTCTTCCTTTTCAAGAAGCCTATTTTTTAACTTGAATAAACTTTATGGTCAAGCCTCACGGTCTATTAGTACTGGTTAGCTCAATCCGTTACCGGACTTACACATCCAGCCTATCAACCTCGTAGTCTACGAGGGACCTTTAGCTCCTTTCGGAGTGGGAAATCTAGTCTTGAGGCGAGTTTCTCGCTTATATGCTTTCAGCGGTTATCTCAACCAAACGTAGCTACCCAGCGATGCCCCTGACGGGACAACTGGAACACTAGAGGTTTGTCCATTCCGGTCCTTTCGTACTAGGAACAGGCCCTCTCAGATTTCCTCCGCCTACCGTGGATAGGGACCGAACTGTCTCGCGACGTTCTAAACCCAGCTCACGTACCGCTTTAATGGGCGAACAGCCCAACCCTTGGGAC
>JAGGYH010000024.1 GCA_021162615.1 Candidatus Aminicenantota bacterium | reverse complement strand
CGGGAGAGCCGCAGATGGTTCAGGGGTTGCTGCCGCTTTTTCCTGAAGAAGCTCAGCCTGAGAAGATCGTAGGAGATAAGGCCTACGATGCCGACTGGCTGGATGAGGTGCTGGCGCAATTGGGAATTGAGATGATCGCGCCACATCGAAGCAATCGACTTCCTCAGAACAAAACTCAAGATGGAAGAAAGCTCAAAAGTTACAAGAAGCGGGATTGTAGAACGAACGCTGTCCTGGCTTCAGAATTTTCGGAGGGTGCTGGTTCGTTATGAACGATCTTCTCTGTTATATCAATCGTTTGTCTTTTTAGCTTGTTTGATGATCCTTTTAAAAAGATTTCCTCTACTATGAACTCCTACCTTCATCATCGCCCCAATTCGACTTTTCGGATGAGCTCTAGTAACAATTATACATATAAATCAAGCAAAAACAAATTATGTTGAAGGAAAAATCAAATGTTGTTGAAATTTAGGGCGTAAATTAAAATTATTTTTAAAGAACAAAATACTAATCTAAAGTACTGAGAATGCTATGGTTTTGGGTGATTAGGAGTGTGATTTAGGAGGATGGAGTTTTGTGACAGTTAGTGCGAGGAAGGGGGCAAAAGATTTATTTGACTATGAGTCATCATTGGGGTCATCAGATCCGAAAGGTGTGGGAGTGAGTGTAGAAGCGGAAGGATCGGATAGCGCTTTTCTATCTACCTCAGTACAGCCTCGAGCTCAACCCGGATGAATACCTTGATCAAGGCGTGAAGACCTATGCAGTGGGACGAAGGGAGAAACGGACTCTAGAGGAGATGGAAGGAATATAAGATCCTATCTCCAAAGCACACAAAAACAACTCCACATTATCAAAAGCTACTTTCTGGCACCCTATCCAATGCACAAATAGTATCGTTTTGTTAAACGTTTGGAGCAATATTAAACGCTTGATGATAGAGCGAGAGAGATGGCTTATGTTTTTTCAAGCTTCATATAAATTGAATCGTCAAGAAAGACTCGGGCATTTGATTAGGCAATATCATATGAAAGAGCCTCGGAGTAAAATCCTAAAGTTTGTTGGTAGTTTAATTCTGTTGAATGCAATATTTTTGCTGTTTGTTGCGCTAGGCAAACCAGAAGCAATATTGGGACATCCTCAGTTGGCATATATATATGTAGGCTTTATTGGGTTAGCGGGTATAGGATGGTTGATTTGTAACCCTAGGGTTGGGTGGAGCCATGCTGTTATTTGGTATACCTTAATATTTTGGCTTTTTCATTTTGGGTTAGTGTTTTTTGCGGGGATATTTCCATGGTTGCCGTTAGAACTCAGCGATAAATGGTGGCGTTGGCAGTGGTTGTGGAATAGAGAGGCGGTCTTGGCTAGTATAGAAGCGTGTATTTTTTTGTTGTCTTTTTTATTAGGTTTTTATATTATAACGAGTCGTTTTGTTGATCAATTTGAAGCTGAATTAGAAGCAAATAAGAATATAAAAATTAAAGCAATTTTTATAGGAAGCGGATGTCTAGGAGTTGCTGAGGTATTATTTTTAATAGCATTCTTTAATTTATCAGGGATTGTGCCTTATCATCTTTTAGGGGAAAATAGAAATTATTTAAACTGGGCTTCTATTCTGTCATCGTTTGGATTTGTTTTGTTAATAGCAGGGAAGGCAAGTAAGAGATTGATTTATTATTTAATTCCTATAAGTTTAGGTCCTATCTGGCTTTATTCGTTGGCAACGGGGGCTCGTACTGGACCATTCGTCGGAGGAGTTATACTGCTTCGAGCACTCATTTGGCGAGGGTTTAAGGTAAATTTGATATTATTGATAGGGCTAGTAATCTTTTCTTTAGGTACAATTTCTTTTATAAGGGAGATTAGGACCACAGGAGTAACTAGGTTAGAAGATTTAGTGGATTGTTCTTATGCGTTTAATCCTGTATTAGGTATAATGGAACTAGGAGGCTCACTAAAACCTGTTTATGTGGTTATAGAGAGGATAGAATTAGGAGAAAAATATAGATTTGGAGCTACTTATTTGTATCCTTTCTATCGCCAGTTTTTAAAATTGAAAAGAGAACCTTTGCCAGATCCTAAATATGATCCATTAATGCCATCATACTATTTTTCTAATTGGGGTGGATCTATTGGATTTTCTACTGTGGCAGAAGCGTATTATAATGCTGGAACAATAGGGGTGATCATTTTTGCTTTTTTATGGGGTGGTGTTTTAGGTTTTTTGCATTATAGCTCAAAGTCTTCTATAGGATTTGTGATTGAAAATGCATTTTTGATCCCTATGATTGTTAATATAAGAAACTCTTTTATATTTGTTCTGGCTTGGATCTTTGTGTTGTCGATTATAGGCTTAATTGCATGTTGGCCTTATAATGAAAAAGAGAAACGGAGACTTGTTTATCAAGGCATCAGAAATTTAGAGAGGAAAATAAAAGGATTATAAATCCTTTTTATGAGTTTAGAAGATATAAAGATGTTAATCCCGTTAAAAAGAGCAACAAAAGATAGCAGAATCAAATGGGGATGATTAGGTATGGATCGGATAGAGAAACAATAAAGAGGAAGGATGTGAAGGAAAACGTCAGCGGTGGGGTACCAAGAAATGGCTTGAGTTCAATATGATTTCGGTTTTAAGCAGTGAAGGTTAACCCAAATATACAGTTTGGGTGGCGATTCTGGGATCGTTCAACAGGAGGATTTGGGGCGGTAGTGTCGAAGGTTTCTGGGGCTATATCAAAGAACGATTTCCAAAAGTTTTGTGAATCTTCTTGATTTTTTCTTGGTAATTTGAGAAAGTAACTGCCAAAAATTAAAGATCTTTGGAAAAATTCTTTAGAACTAAGAACAAGAGTAAAACAAAGCACAATGATGAAGATTTTACATATAGTAGGTAAAATGCAGGTGGGTGGAGTGGAGACTTGGCTAATGCATGTGTTGCGGCATATTGATAGAAGGAAGTATCAGATGGATTTTGTTGTTCATGCAACAGAGCCTGGTTTTTATGATGAGGAAATAAGAAATTTAGGATCCAGATTATATCCTTGTTTAGATTATCGCCACCCTTTTGTTTACAAGAAGAAATTGATGCAAATTTTTAAAGAATATGGTCCTTTTGATATAGTGCATTCCCATGTTTTCTTTTATAGCGGTTGGGTATTACGGACTGCGCATCAAGCAAATATTGTAGGAAGGATTGCACATATTCATAATGATTCTCCTTTTCTATTGAAGAGCAGAGGTTTTCGTTATAGACTTTATTCCAAACTAATGCGATATTTTATAAGAAGACATGCCAATTTAGGAATTGGAGTATCTCAGTTTGCTTTAGAAAGTTTTTTTGGCCCAAATTGGTCTCTTGATAAACGATGGAATGTTTTGTATTGTGGAATAGATCTTTCCCCATTTTATAAAAAAGACAAAGATAGAGCTAATATACGCCATGCTCTAGGTTTGGATTCTTGTGATATTGTGGTAGGCCATGTGGGGCGGTTTTCTTATAATGATCAAAAAAACCATAAATTTTGGATTCAAATTGCTCGCGAAATTCACAAGCGTAATCCTCGCATAAAATTTCTTTTAATAGGAGATGGCCCTCTGAGAAAAGATATTGAGGAGCAAGTTTATAGATACAAGATGAAAGATAAATTTATATTTGCAGGTATTCGTTCGGATGTTCCTGATTTGATGAAAGGAGCCATGGATGTATTTCTTTTTCCTTCAAAATATGAAGGCCTTCCTTTAACGATTATTGAGGCTCAAGCTGCGGGGTTGCCTATCGTAATGTCAGATATAATTACAAGAGAAGTTGACGTTGTGCCTGAGTTAATTAAACGCGTTTCATTAAATGCTTCACCAGGATACTGGGCAGAGGTCGTATTGGACTTATTAGATAACAGGAAATCAATGCCTTCTCCAGATGAAGCATTGTGTAGGGTAGAAAAAAGTAGTTTTAATATAAACAAGAGTGTGGAGGGTTTGCTGGATTTTTATGACAATCTATTAAAACAAGCTTAAAAAACACTGTTGTTATGTAAAGATTTTGGTTGTTCAAAAAGAACCGGCAAGATTGAGAAAGTGGAATATTGTAGGGGAGATATGGCTCTTATCTCCAGGGTGTGTAAAAACAACCTTGCATTATTGAAAGCTGCTTCTAGACAAAATCAGTCTGATATACAGGTAGTAGCTTATTAAACACTTGGAGTTATAAATAAGAATTCATAAAAATGCGAGTTATAGTAACTACAGAAATTCATTTTTATAAGACCCCTAACAAAAAGATATATTCAGAGGTGCATGGGGGGCAATATAGTTTTTGGGAGCGTTATCTTTCTGTTTTTGATGAAGTTTTAGTCGTAGCACGGGTTAAATCGGTCAAAACGGTCCCCGAGACCTTCAAGAGAGCGGATGGGGAGAGAGTTAAATTTTACCCTCTCCCAGACTTTACAGGCCTTACTGGGATGTTAAAGGCATTTCCCAGCTTATGGAAATGTATACAACAAATCGCCAAGGAGAAAGAAGCTTATATTTTCAGGGTCCCTGGGACAATCGGAACGCTTCTTTACTGGGCGATGAAAAAAGAAGGGAAACCTTTTGCTGTGGAGGTTGTAGGTGATCCATGGGATGTCTTTGCTTCTAGGAGTTATCGTTCTATAGCTCGGCCGTTAATACGATGGCTGAGCGCCT
>JAGGYH010000121.1 GCA_021162615.1 Candidatus Aminicenantota bacterium | reverse complement strand
TCATGAACCTGGTGAAGTCAAAATTCAATAAAGGCGAGATAAATACGGAAGACGGATTGAGGATCGACTACCCAGATTTCTGGCTGCATGTCAGGCCCTCAAATACAGAGCCTGTCATGAGGATCATTATCGAAGGCAGGGATGAGAACCTCATCGGATCCGTATATTCGGAAATAAAGGAGCAACTGTAAGTGGGAATAACTGCCCCTGCCATGAGCAGGGTCTACTGTCCACGTCATCCGGAACGCACCGTGTTTTACCGTGTGCTCTTCCACTATTTTGAGTCATTCCTTCTGGAATATGAAAAAAAGAAGCTCATAAAATACCTAAAGGCAACTACAGAAAAAGATATCACCCCCGGCATCATTGCAGTTGATGGGGACACTTTTGCTTTGTTATCACATTTTTGGGAGTTTCTCGTGACTGGACGTATTTTTTGTTTTTATTATTAATGGTGAAGTTGCTTTGAGGGCGGTAATTTGATGAACGGATAAAAAATCACCATCAACAAAAAAAGCAAATTCTTATGTTTAAACCGGTTATCAGATTCTTGAAACCGGTGAGTTGATGTGAATAAAGGATTTTATGCGCGGGATTATATATTGAATTTGTTACAGTGGTGTTTTTTACAAGTAACCCAATGTCGAATTATTTATACAAACTTGAGACGAATATGTCAATGAAGATATGCAGACGGCAAATTTGACACTATGACGCAAAAGATAAATCACTGCAAAACAACTTTTGTGGTTTCTACACCCTTATCAAATGCCCACCTATACTTTTTGAATTCAAAAATCCCCATTTTTTCAAGCATTGGCGAAATAATTATCTCATCTTCTAAGAATTCAGGAGCCAGCTCCCCTCTTTTGGCAAGTATGTACAAAAGATTATTGATTATTGAGAGGATGTCTCGCTCATCCCTTACTGGAAGAATCTCTTTGCCAACAAATTTTACAGTATCCACAAATTCTTTAGACAGGGTCAAAAGGAAATGGGAAGTTTGAATCCGGGAAGCCGAATCGGTTGCAGCAGAAACATCGGAAATGACAATTTTCAGCTCATTGTTAAAGTCGTTTTTGTTGATCATTCTGGCAAAATCTACGCAGAAATTATCAGTCATTCCTCCATCGATAAGAATATAATCTTCATAGCTTATCGGCTCGAATAGAAACGGAATAGCCGAGGATGCGAGGACCAGTTCAGTCAAATCTCCGGCTGAGAAGATCAATCTTCCACAGCTTTTTACATCTGTTGTGTTGATATAAAAGGGGATTTTCGTATCTATGAGCTCGTTGAACGGCAGATATTTCTTGAAAATGGACCTTAACGTGCGGCTCATAGTTTTTTGTGAGAAAGAGCGCAGCTGCGACAATTTGAAAAACTCTTTTTCCTCTTTTTCATATATATCAAGCATTTCATCTGGAGAAATTCCCGTGCTGTATGAGGCTCCAACTACAGAACCTGCAGAAGTGCCTATGATAAATGCAGGTTTTATGCCATAATTTTCCAGCACTTTTAATACGCCTGCATGGGCAACTCCTCTTGCTCCTCCACCGGAAAGCACAAGGCCTATTTTTTCCCCCAACATACGCCTGTCAACCGGCTTATTGGCTTTTTCATGATTTTCATCAAAATAATAATACCTGTTGTACACATATTCCTTGAGCTTCTTGGGAGTAATAACTTTTTTTTCAATGGATTCCTGTAATCTTTTTATATATTTAGGGATATTTTTGTCTTTGAATGAAAGAAAGCCAGAATTGATGTAATCCAAATTTCTTTCATATAATTTTCTTAATCCTCTATTTTTATCTCTCATAAAAAATCCTCGCCCGTTCACAACTTTCCTGAACGAGAGATAGCAATAAGGAGGCCTAAGCCCATAAAAGCTGCCACCAGAAAGCCAACAAGACCAATTACAGGGACACCAAAGATCAAAGGCGGCGTTTGTGAGAGCACAATCAGGGCTGAGCCAATAATTAATGCCGCAGCAATTATAGAAAAAGCAAGGCGGTTACTGACTTGATCCATCTTGGCAATGAAGGGTTCTAATCCCCTGTGATCAAATTTTAATTTCATCTCACCCGATTTCAACAGAGAAAAAATGTTTCTGATTTCTTCTGGGAATTCCTGAAAGAGAGCAAAAAAATCAAAGAGGCTTTTTTTCAATTTGTGTGCTATCGCGTGAGGGCTAAATTTCTTTAGGATAATTTCCTTGATAAAGGGTTGGGTTTGCTCTACAACATTAAAATCTGGATCGAGAGAACTGCCTGTGCTTTCTATGGAAACCAATGCCTTGCCGAGTAAAAATAACTCCGGTTGTATCTTGAGGTGATGTTTCTCAATAAGATAGAGTGCTTGCCGAAAGACCCTTTTTAATTCAATCTGTTTAAGGGGTACTCCATGATATTGGTCTAACACCTCCAACGTGTCTAGCTTGAATTTTCTAAGATCAACTTTTTCAGATGGGTAGAATTTTAGAAACAAGTGTACAATCTCTGAAACATCCTTATCAATAAATGCCTTAACCAGCGAGGCCAGACTCTCTTTTGTCTCTTCATCTATCCGCCCCATCATGCCGTAATCTAAAAAACATAGAACATTATCAGGCAAAATGAAAAGATTACCTGGATGTGGGTCCCCATGGAAGAAGTTATGCTCAAAAATTTGTTTTAATATCAGCATTGCTTCCTTACTTGCTATCAGCTTGCAGTCGTAACCATCTGCCTTGAGTTTTCTTACTTCTGATATTTTAATCCCATCAATATATTCCATAGTGAGCACTTTTTCTGTAGTATAATCATGATAGACGCGAGGAACATAAATTGCGGGTTCGTCCTTAAAGTTTTTGCTAAATCGTTCAATATTTGAGGCCTCAAGCGTATAGTCCAGTTCTTTTGTAATATTGTCGGTAAACTCTTTTACAATACCAACAGGATCATAGTCCGCTGCTTCAACAATGTGTTTTTGCATCATAGCAGCAAGATACAACATGATTTCCAAATCAACTTCTATTATGCGACAAATATCAGGCCGCTGTACTTTTACGGCCACCCTGACTCCATTTTTTAACCAGGCACAATGTACTTGTCCTAACGAAGCGGCAGCAATGGGTTTTTCTTCAAACTTGGAGAATATTTCCTCTACAGAGCGTTTCAATTCGGTTTGAATGACGTCTTTTGCCTCTACGAATGGAAATGGCGAAACCTTGTCCTGAAGCTTTGTTAATTCTTCTCCTAAAGTTGGCGGCACTAAGTCTGGTCTTGTGCTTAGCAATTGACCTAGTTTCACAAATGTAGGGCCCAACTCTTCCAAAGCTAAGCGAATACGTTTATTGCGAGGCAAAGGTATAGTTTCGGATTTTTTTCTTATTCTGAAAAAATGAGATCCTTTATCTATTAATTGATAGAGATGAAGCTGGCTAAGAATGTCACCAAATCCGTACTTAACTAAAACTCTTAATATTTGCTGATAGCGACGGAAATGGCGGTATGTGCGAGTGATTGTCTTTAATCTTCTCAGGGAAAGCATTTATTTTATTTTTCTGTAATTTCCTTTTTCAACTCTTCAATTTTTTCTTCCAGTTTAGCCAGGCGGCGAGAGACCGAAATAAACTCTTTTTTGCTTGGAATATCGGTTTTCTTTAAAGCCTGATTAATCAGGGTTTCAGTCTTTTTCTCTAACTCTTGCTTGGCCTCTTCTGATTTTTTCAATATCTCTTCAATAAAACTCTTCCCTTCTTTTTCAGAAAGCTCGCCTTTCGTAACTAACTCTTTCGCTAATTCTTCTGCCTTTTCTTTGGTTATTAAAGCCAAACCAAGACCTGTATATAAGCCCTTTTTCATCCATTCCAGCATTTAATTCCTCCTCTTCTATTTATAAAATATACAATACATTGAAAACTAAGAAAAAGCAAAAATACAGTTAAATATTTTCTATGAGTCGGCCTATTTATTTGCTGATTGCTCTTATATTAACGTGGAAAATGCATAGAATCCTGATGCTTTACCTTACGGACTCGCTCTCTCTCCGGCCCGATGTATTCTTTATCCCAAATGGGATTGGTGAGACGGGCCACCTCATCTCCGCAAGCAACCAGCCCCTTGTAATAATCTGGATCCTGGAGGGCTGCTTCCGCTTCTTGATCCCCAGGTCTTGCTCCTGTTGCATCAATTATCTCTCGGGCCTCCCTGTGATGGTCTTTAGAAATACAGGGAACGATCTGATTTCCTATCTCACAGGCAGGCTTCATATAGCTGTAATCCCGCTGCCACTTCCTGATAGCCTGAAAGAAGGGACACATAAGAGCCGTGTTGAGATTGCCTTTTTCCTTATATATTTCTTTGATGTTATGAGTGTAGTAGGGATAAAAGGCACAGGGCAAACAGTTTCCATTCCAGTCAATGTAGAAATATCCTCCCGGACGCCCCCCTGAAATACAGCCGTTGGCAACCGCTCCGCTGTTCCAGAAGTCGGCGATGAACAGAGATTTATCCCGAATCAGCTGCTGCTCCTTCTCGAACATCCATTTGCGCTGTTGGGGGGTAACCATGAGGTCAAGGGTATAACTTCGCCCGATGGGCATGTACTGGAATATCCAGCCATAGAGTGCTTCTTGTTTCTCAAAATAGAAGTCCATAAATTCATCGCTCAGGATAAGTTCGGCATTGTTTCGTGTAGCCGTGATGGATATTCCGAAGGGAACTCCACAACTGCGAAGATTCCCGAATGCCTTAAGAATCTTCTTATGAACGCCTTTTCCTCTTCGCTCATCGGTCTCTTTTTCAAATCCTTCTACAGAAATTGCAGGTGTAATGTTCCCTGCATCGGCCATTCGCTGAGCCATCTTCTCATCAATTAGCGTACCATTTGTATACATTAGGAAGAACTGATCATTATGTTCAGCAGCGACATCGATAATGTCTTTTCCATCGTTTTTCCACATCAGCGGCTCTCCGCCTGAAATTACGGTAAAGTACGAACCCCAGAGTTCTTTCTTCTCAGTCATAATACGATCCAAAATATTATAATCCAACTTCTCTGCATCGGCAGATGAGCTGGAAGCATAACACCCAGTACAGCGGAGATTACATCGCTTGGTTGGACTTATGAGCACAAAAACAGGGGGGTTAACTCCATATTTTTCTTTAAAAGCTCTTTTTTGGGTATTATCCGTCAAGAGCACATTACTCAACAGAATCTTTATTAGACCTCTGCGAACAGAAGGCGAAACCCTCTTGTTTTCCAAACCCCTGTTGATAGAGTGAAGCATGTTCCTCAGCATATAATATTTATCTTCCTGAATTTTTCTTGGCCTATGGCTTTCATCCTTTTCTAAGAGAATATTATATGCCTTCTTTTCTGCTATTTTAAGAGCAAGCCTTCGAAAAGAATCATTGGCAAAAACAGTGTTCGCCAGGGCCCCAGAAGACATAGTAAGCATAGATTTTACTTTGGGTTGCATGAGATTAACCTCCTTTTTTAAATTTTGAACCTACTTTTCGACTATATTGGTTTTTTGGTCGATCTATGTTCAAAAAAATTTACTTTCTCTTCTCTATACCCTTAAACAAAATATTCAGGAATTTATTGGTGCTAAGCTCTATATCAAATTTGTCCTTTTTCACTGACCAGGGATATTCTAACGCCTTAAATAAAAGAACGATTGCTTGTGCTGTTATCTTGGTATCTTCGATATCAAAAACTCCTTTCTCCACACCTTCCTCCAAAATGTCTTTCACTGTTTGAATCTCTCTTTCCAAATACTTTTGGCGTGTTTCCTCAACGAAAGCATAGTGCTCCAAATAATCATCTGTTAAAGCACTGTAGTAGTTCGTCAGATCCTTTAAATGACGTGATCGAGTCTTTACAAACGCGGTGAGTTTATCCTGAGGAGTTTGCTTTCCCCTTAGTGCCTTTTGAATTTTCTCCTGTAAAGTATTGCTTTCTCTTTTAATAACTTCTGCAAAGACTTGTTCTTTACTCTTGAAGTAATGATAGACTGTCCCTTTGCCTATCCGGGCCAATTTGGCAATCTCATCCACCGTGGTTTTAACAAATCCAAACCTGGAAAAGAGAGCCTGAGAGACATTAAGAATTGTAATCCGCTTATCAATCTCCATCTTTTTATCTCTTTCGTTCTTGAAATCGACTAGTTGACTATATTCGTATTATAGTCGACTACAATCTTACACTCATCAGATTTTTTGTCAAGTTTTTTTTAAAGAAATTTATTTACGACAGGAAATAATAAAAACAACTTCCTCTCTTTTTCTAGTTAAATACCTATTTCCGGGATGAACCTTATCCGATAACTGTATCCGGGCCGGAAGCTCCGCCGACTTCTATGAAAAAGTGATCGGGAACACAGATGATCCGTTCTCCAAGCATTGATACCGGCGGAGTATACTGACAGATCTTATGGCAGCAAGCTGATAAATTCGTAAAAAAAGGAGGTTTTTTCCTCAATCCCTATGAAGCGGAAGAACTCCTTGACTATTATTATCAGGGAAAGTTCAAAAGAGTCCATAAATCGGGCGTCATCCAAAAAGAGCCGCATCCG
>JAGGYH010000114.1 GCA_021162615.1 Candidatus Aminicenantota bacterium | reverse complement strand
TTCGAATTTTCCTTAAAGGATGAAAAAACAAAATCTTTTAAATATTCTCCTCCTTTTTCGTCTAAAAATATTTTCACCTTGGCTTTTTTTATATCAAGGAATTTTTTTAAAGAAAGGGGTTCTTCTATAATGGGAGGAGCCGGCCTCCTGCACTGTTTTGAAGCAGCAAGAATGATGCGGTGCCATCTATTGATTTTTTTTTCTATTTTATCCGAAATTTTCACTACAGACCTTTCAGCAATAACAGGAACAAAGCATGAAACACCTAACTCTGTGGATTTTTGCAGTATGAGCTCCAGAGCTCTGGGTTTTACCAGTGACGGGGCCAGTGTGACTCTCACGCCTGGTTCTTTCTGAAGTCCGGCCTTTAAAATGGTCAGTGAAGTCTTTGATTTTTCTATTTTATCGATCCGGGCAGTGAAATTTTCGCCTTTTTCCGTAAAAAGAAAGACTCTCTCTCCCTCCCTTTTTCTTACTACCCTGCTGAGATGATGATGTTCACTTCCCGTTAATACAGCACTGGGGGATTTTATCTGTTTTTTTTGAATATAAAAACGGTCTGAAGTCAATCTGGTCTAATGAAAAAAATTTTTAATTTTACTCACTACATTGCTTTCTACAGAATCAAGTTTTTCACCTGTGGATTTTGCAAATTCCTTTAATATGTCCCTTTGGTTTTTCTTTAAATTTTTAGGAGTTTCAATATTGACTTTTATATATAAATCTCCTTTTCGGTGGTTGTTTATGTTCTGCAAACCTTTTCCCTTTAGTTTCAGTACATTTCCGGGCTGAGTGCCGCTTGGGATATCTATGATTTCATCTCCCTCAAAAGTCGGGATTTTGACCTTGGTTCCCAGTGCTGCTTTGGGAAAGGATATTTTTATTTCGCACAACAGATCATTCCCCTGCCTCTTGAATAACTTATGTTTTTTAACTTTTATCAGAATGTACAGATCGCCCCTGGATGCTCCATTATCTCCGACTTCTCCTTCGCCGGGGATTCTCAATTTCATTCCGTCATCCACACCAGCGGGGATTTTGAAATTTACTTTCTTCTTTTTCTTTATTTTGCCTGTACCCCCACAGTGTTCACACGGATCCGTAATAATGGAACCTGTTCCTCCGCATTTGTGACATGTTTGTATCAAAGAGAAAAATCCCTGCTGAAGTCTTACTTTTCCCATCCCCTGGCAGTAAGGACAATCCTTTTTTTCTGTTCCTGGTTTCATTTTAGAACCCTTGCATATGGGGCATGTTTCCGACCTGCTGATTTGTATTTCCCTGTTAATTCCTGAAGCTGCCTCTTCCAGGCTGATTTTCACCTCTACAGCAAGGTCTCTTCCTCTGGCAGGATAGCTTCTGCCTGTTTTTGAACCGCCAAAAATATCTCCAAAGCCAAAGTTGAAAAAATCACCCAATATATCTTCAAAGCCTTGAAAGATGGAGGAGTTAAAACCTGAGAATCCGCTGAATCCTTCTCCTCTTAATCCTTGGTGTCCGTACCTGTCATAAATGGCTCTTTTTTCTTTGTCCATTAAGACGCTGTAAGCTTCAGCCGCCTCTTTGAATTTTTCTTCAGCCTCTTTATCCCCCGGATTCTTATCCGGATGGTATTGAACGGCTTTTTTTCTGTAAGCTTTTTTTATCTCGTCACAGGTACAGTTTCTAGATACTTCCAGGACTTCGTAATAATCACGCTTTACCATTGTCTATTTCCCCTAAACCGTCTCTTTCCTGCTCTCTTTCTGCTCTTTTTATGATTTTATTTAATTCTTCTGCAGAGAGTCCGGAGGATGGTTTGACCTCGATTCGCTGTTCTTTACCGGTACTCATATCTTTTGCAGACACCTGGACCAGACCGTCTGAATTTATTTTAAATGTCACATCTATTTGTGGAATTCCTGCCGGAGCCGGATCAATGCCGACCAAATTGAAAACAGCAAGGGAGATATTGTCTTCTGATTTTTCATTTTCTCCCTGGAGGACATGAATTTTCACTCTTCTCTGGTTGTCCTCTACCGTGGTAAAGGACATGGTTTTTGTGGTAGGGATTTTAGTGTTTTTTTCTATGATCTTCGTGTATCCTTTGTTTTCAGTCTCGATCCCCAAAGAAAGAGGGGTGACATCAAGAAGGAGTATCAAATCAGACATTTTCTTCTGGATTATCCCTGATTGTATGGCTGCTCCCATAGCCACGATTTCTTCCGGGTTGATATGTTCTATGGGCTGTTTTTGAAAGTAATCAGTGATCATTCTCTTTAACAAGGGCATTCTCGTCTGTCCGCCGACAAGTATTATTTCATCGATATCTCCTGACTTTAGATGACTGCTGCCCAGGGCTTCATCTACATAAGGAAGTGATTTTTTCACAAGGTCTTCTGTCATTTTTTCCAGTTGGTTCCTGGTGAGTGTCTCTTTAATGTGCATGGAGCCTGACTTTTGAGAAGAAATAAAAGGAAGATTTATTTCACTCTTAGTTGAAAAAGAAAGTTCTCTCTTCGTGTTTTCAGCAGCTTCCTTTATCCTCTGCAGGGCAAGTCTGTCAGTAATATCAATATTATTTTTTTTCTTGAAATCATCTTTGATCCAATCCATAATCCTGTTATCAAAGTCTTCCCCGCCAAGAAATGTATTGCCGCTTGTTGCAAGGACATTGAATACCCCTTCTTCGATTTCCAGTATAGATATATCAAAAGTGCCTCCTCCCATGTCATAAACAGCTACTTTTGAATTTCTTTTGCTGTTCAGCCCATGGGCAAGGCATGCGGATGTGGGCTCATTTATGACTCTTAAAATTTCAAGCCCTGCTATCTTTGCAGCATCTTTCGTAGCCTGGCGCTGATGATCGTTGAAGTGAGCCGGAACGGTTATGATTGCCTTGGTTACTTTTTCTCCCAAATAGGACTGGGCACAATCTTTCAGATATCTGAGAATGATGGACGATGCTTCCTGCGGACTGATGACCTTAGACTGAACTTCGAACATAACATCCCCATTTTCTGCTTCAGTCAGTTTGAATGGAATTCTTTTTTTGAATTCTTCGATCTCTTCAGATTTGTATTTTTTCCCAATCACCCTTTTTATGGCATAGAGTGTGTTTTCAGGATTGGTTACGGCCTGTCTTAATGCGGTATTTCCTATCAGCATTTTGCCGGTGGTCGTGAAGCTTACGACTGAAGGGGTCGTTGTAAAGCCTTCCAGGTTTGGAATGACCTTGGGTAGAGAACTTTCCATAACAGCAACACAGGAATTAGTCGTTCCTAAATCAATTCCGATTATATGTTCCATTTTCACTTCTTCTTGGGAACTGTAACCTTAACCAGTGTAGGCCTGAGAAGTCTTTGATAGATCATATAACCTTTCTGAATGACTTCACTTACCGTTGGTTCCTTGACCTCACCCGATTCCTCTGACATTAATGCCTCATGAAAACGCGGATCGAATTTATCTCCTTCTAATTCGATCGGCTTTATACCGTGCTTTTTCAGTAAATCTTGGAGTTGTTTATAAATAAGTTCGATCCCCTCTCTGAAATGTTTTTTATTGCTTTCTTCTTTCTTTTCCAAAGCTCTGTCGAAATTATCAAGAATGGAAATGATTTCTCTGAATACATCGCTTAATGCATACTTGAAAAACTCTGTTTTTTCTTTTTCTGTTCTTTTTCGCAGGTTATCTTTGTCTGCGGCTTCCCTTAAATACTGTTCTTTTAACTTTTTGTTTTCTTCTTCATATTGTTTTATCTTTTTTTTAAGTTTTTCAATTTCCTTCTTATCTTTTTCGGTTGTTTTCTCTTTGCCTTTTTCATCGCTTTCTGTTTGAGGCTTGACACCTTCAGGTTTTTCTTCTTGTTTTTCTTCAGGTATGTATTCTATTTCAATTTTATTGTTTTCTTTATCATCTGATTTATTTTTGTTCTTTTTATTCATTTTCTCTCCTTACTGATTATAACAAATTGTCTGGCTGAGCTTTTTAGCCACAAGGTCGACAAGAGGAATAATCTTTTTGTAGGGAAGCCTTTTTGGACCTAATATCCCCAGAGAGCCCAGAACCTGGTTTTCAGTTCCATAATGAGACATTATTAAGGAACATTCAGAAATATCAGGGGACGACAGTTCGGATCCTATAACCACTTTGACTCTGTCTAAACTAATGAAATCAGAGAGAAGTCTGGCAAGCTTGTTTTTTTCTTCAAAATTTCTAAATAAAGATATGAGCCTTTCCGTATCAAAAAGTTCAGCTTTTTCCAGGATCTTGGATGTCCCCTGTAAGTATATGTGGGAAGTTTTTTGTTTATCAAAATAAGCATTTAAAAAAAGGCTTAATTTATGGATCGAATCTTCAAATTTAATCCGGTATTTGGGAACTTCTTTGATTAAATAGTCTTTTATGTAAGTAAGATTTCTTCCTCTAAAATTCAGATTGATGTACCGGGAAAATTTGTCTAATTCCTCCTGAGTCAGAGGAACTGATGTCATGACAATATCATTGAGTACAATATTTGAAGAAGTGATAAGAATGAGAAGGACTTTATCCTCAGCCAATCTAATGAATCTCAAATGTTTGAAATCAAGCTCTGAAATCTGCGGTGATATGACAAATCCCATATTATCAGAACAGTCAGATAATAATTTCGATGTTTTGTCCAAAAGGCTGTTGAAGTCATCGCTTTCAATATCAAGGCTGTCCGAAGGAATATTGAAATCATAGTGAGACTCCAGTGTTTCCTTTAAAAGGAAGTTAACATAATACCTTAATCCCACGTCTGTAGGCACACGACCGGCCGCTATGTGCGGTTGGAACAGGTAGCCTTTTTGTTCAAGCCTGGCCATGATATTTCTGATCGTGGCAGATGATACAGATATATTTTCATGTTCTTTGATAAAACCCGAACTCACAGGCTTTCCGACTTTAAGGTAGTTTTCAATAACTTTCCTTAAAATCTTCATGTCTTTTTCTGGTTTTTTCATCTTAATTTCTCTTTTTTTATAGCATTAAAGGCCGAAAATTGTCAACTTGACAGGAATGCAGGCAGTCTTTTCTTTTAGATAGAGAGGCGGCGCTAATTGATCCTTATGCCTGCATACCCCACGACTTGATCGTAATCGCCGGTTATGTCTCCTGATGTTTGATACTTTATAAGCTTGGCTGTGGATGCCCCGAGTTCTTTTGCAGCAATGATGGCTGTAGCTGTAGGTTGGAATCCACACATGCTGATGTTTTCTTTTTTCACTGTATCGACCAGTTTTTTAGGGTCGAGATTCAGTATTTGATGGATGGCTTTATAATCCTTGTTTTTTGCCATAACCTGTGTTTCCTGATGGCTCATATCAGTGCTGGCTATGATGAGAGTATCTTTATGCAGCTCTCTTATGCTTTTTGCCACAGCCTTTCCCAGCTCCTCCAGATCACCATAATCAGCATAATAGGAAATACACAGGGGAACGATTGTTAATTCTTTTTTAAAAAACTGCAGAAATGGCAGCTGTACTTCTAATGAATGTTCTTTTGCATGGGCTTCGTTTTCTTCACTTACTGAGGCGTCAGCGCTGCTTATCATTTCCGCCAGTTCCTCATTTACAGGAATATCTCCCAGAGGAGTCCGCCAAGTACCCTGTTTCATAATGGCGATCCGCGAATCCATGTATACATGGCTGGGTCCCAGTAAGACATAGTTTTCAGGAAGAATGGTGGAAGAGTAGACAGATCCCGCTACTTTTCCTGAATAAACATATCCGGCATGAGGGGAAATAATGCATTTTGCCTTGTTTTTTTTAGCGTCTGCATCAATCATTTCCTTTAACATCGACATCAGCCTTTCAGGGTCAGATGGGTAAAAATAACCGGCTACATAAGGCTGTCTTATCATTCTATGACCCCCTCCTTTTATTCAATTTGTTTGTATTTGTCTCAAACTCGATACCTAATTCCTTGAGTTCAGAGAGAACAGGTTTGTAAATTTCAGGGATGACAGGTATCTGGACTCCTGTGATTTTTATATTTCCGTTTAAGATGTTTTTAGCAGCAATAGCAAGCGGCAGACCGACTGTTTTGGACATAGCTGAATCGCCCCCAGGGATGCCGAAATCTAAAAGAGTTGATACGATTTCCTGACTGTTCTCGTCTTTGTATTCAACAGTCAGTTTGTGCTGCAAGATGATCATATCTCTCTCGTTTTTTTGATAGCGCATCTTTTCTTCCATCATCGCTCCGAGGACCTCCAGAGGAGAGCCCTCTTTTAGGGGAAGAGCCTCTTTATTAAAGAATCCCAGCCAATCCAAACATTGGATGAATAAGGAATCTTTTTCGAGTTTCAAATGGGATGCGAGACCTGATTTAATATCTTTTTTTCCCATCACACCCGTTATTTTTCTCAGAAAATCCGGCCTGTTTATCTTTTTCCAGTTTTCACTTTTTTCATCAAGAAGACCGCTTCTTCCTGCCTGGTGCATGAAGGAACACCATCCTTTATACCTGAGAGTACCCCGAAGCATAGTTTTTGTCGAATGGATTTTATAGAGATCTATATAGGGAAGTGAATCTCTATTTGGATAGCCCTCAAGTTCTTCCAATCCTTGTATATGAATGAGGAGGGGGTTTTGAAACAGGTTTTCAGGAGGGATGCAGATTTTTTTGTTGTTAAAGAGATACTGTGCTTGATTTTTGCCGGCTAACAACACCCCTAAGGGACTCCAGGAGAATTTATATCCGAAGGGATTTGTATTGGCTTCAGGAGCCGGTATTCCACCGCAAAAAGAAATAAAACTTGTGACCGTACCGTTTTTTCTTTTTACATCGTCTATGATCCTCATCGCTTCCATATGGTCAATGCCAGGGTCTAGACCCATTTCGTTGAGGAGAAGCACTCCTTTTCGCTTTGCCTGTAAGTCAAGTTTCTTTATGGAATCGCTGGCATAAGAGGCTGTTAACATATCTGTTCTAAGGTCAGTACAGTATGAGGCTATTTCAGGATGAAAGGTATAGGGAAGGATGCTAATGACAATATCAGCTTCTGATATCAAAGCTCTTGTTTTTTCCTTATCCCTTATGTCGAGGCCAAGAGCTTTGGCATTGGATGACCCGGCAGCCAGGCTCTTTGCTTTGTTAAAAAATCGGTCTGCGATAAACAGTCTTATTTCAGGTTGACCTGAAAGATATTTAACTAATGGAGGGGCCACAGAACCTGCCCCCAGTATAAGGACATTCTTATTCATTGGGATTCCCTTTTATATATTTTTCCATATATTTAAAGTTTGTTGTGAACTCACCTTTGTATAAAACAACCGCTTTTTTTATAGGCTCCGGCAGTCCACACTTATCAAATTCTGCTGAATAATCAGCGCCGGCGATCTCAGGAATAAAAGTTTTTAAGGTTTTACTGAAAAAGACAGATGATTCAAGAGGGATTTCAGCCGGAAGGTTATCAATGCTCATAACAGCAATTCCCCTTCCCTGTCCATTGTTTTTTATTTTACCTTCTACAGGATCAAATAAGTAAGCGGGATTCTGTGGAGTTGTGCTGTATTGAGTGCATTCTATAGAGCCCTCTAGATCACAGGAAATGTCTCCGATAATTCTGAAGCGTGGATTCTTCTGGGATTGGAACAGTGCCTTTAATTCAGAATTTTTTATGAATTTCGGGTATTTGGGTTCCCAGTAGATGCAGTTTATCAATACGGTCAAGTGTTTGAGATATTTTGAAAACCTGGACCGATATTTTTCAGGATTTTTGTAGTAATCCAGAAGATCAAACAGATGTTTGCCATCTTTAGGTTCGACCATGTCTTCTTCTTTGAAAACGACTTTGTAAAGTCTGTTGTTTTTATGACCGCATGTATTCATGAAAGCATCCAGATCTTCGGCATCCACTTTTTGATTAGGAAGGATATCAAATACTTCCTGAGCTCCTTTGGATGTGTGCCCGTAACCGGAAAACCCACAGACAAGAGGGACAAGCTCAGGAGCCAATCCCTTTTCCTTTATGATCGAACCAATCTTTTTGATATGCTTTTTAGCCTCGGCGAGACTGCTGTACTGAAAAGGCTGTTTTATCTCAGAAAAAGGATTGGGGATGCCCTCTGTGTCCAGTCTTTTCCCCAGAGCACAGAGCGTTTCGACCATACCTGACTGGCCGGCTTGAGTCCCGAAAAACAGCAGCCTTCTCCCCTTTTTGTCTGTTATCTTCTCATAGTCAACAAGAGTGCATTTATATTGTTTTAATTTCTTTAACATAGGCATATTATGGGGCTGTCCTTTTGTTGTATGAGAAAAAAACAAATATATCTTGTCTTTCATGATAAGGTCTTCCGGGATTTCTTTTAAAGCAAGAATAATGGAGCAATGATTGATGTCATTGACTAATTCGATTCCTTTCTCACGGTAATCACTGTCTTTAAAGACACGTATTTGTGATGGCTGTACACAGATTTTTATGCCATATTTTTTTTCTAAATGTTCTGCGTGAGAAGGAATCAAAGGAGTTCTTTTCTCCCATTCGTTTTTGTCCTCTCTTCGTATGCATATGGTACATTTTTTATTATTCATTGGTTTTAATGCCTTTTTCTTATTATCCTTAACCTCGACTTGTTCATCATCCAGGTTAACAAAAAAATTATGTCACAATCCTTAACGGCGGTCAACTAACCTGACCTATTCATAAAAAAATGGCGATGTTTTCATTATTCATTTTGTTCCAGCGATATGCAAGATTATTTCAAGAATGACGATAGCAGCTGTTTTCCTTGTTATGTATTTAATTTTAATCGTCCTTTTTTTACCATAGAGGCGAGCCGATCTCACTGCATCTGCTTCGTTACAGGGGGATTTTGATTCCATTTGATTTTGCAGTGATTATTTTCGATAATAGAAAACGTGATGGAATTTTTTAATACACTATCCGGTAAAAAAGAGATATTTAAGTCCATAAGACCTAAAAAAGTCAGTCTTTACACATGTGGGCCCACAGTCTATGACTACGCTCATATCGGGAATTTCAGAGCTTATGTTTTTGAAGACCTTCTGAAAAGAACCCTGATTTTTTGGGGCTATAAGGTCAAGCACGTGATGAACATAACCGATGTCGATGACAAGACCATAAAAAAAGCACAGTCTGCAGGCAAATCCTTACGCGAGGTGACCGACAAATACATAGAAGCTTTTTTCGAAGATATCGACACTCTCAATATATCCAGAGCTGACCATTATCCGAGAGCGACTGAACATATAAAAGAGATGGCGGATATGGTCAAGGTATTGGTTCAAAAAGGATATGGTTACAAAAAAAACGGTTCTTATTATTTTGATATTTCAAAGTTCAAAGAATACGGGAAGCTGGCAAAAATAAACAGAAATGAATTAAGACCCGGAGAAAGAATAGAGTCGGATGAATACGATAAGAAGAACGCCCATGACTTTGCATTGTGGAAAGAGAAAAAGCCCGATGAACCTTTCTGGGAAAGCGAGATAGGACCAGGAAGGCCTGGATGGCACATAGAGTGTTCTGTTATGAGCACGAAATATCTCGGTCAGCCCTTTGATATACACTGCGGTGGAGTTGATAATATTTTCCCGCACCATGAGAATGAAATCGCCCAGTCAGAATGCTTTGCCAATAAAAAATTCGTCAATTACTGGCTTCATTGCCACCACCTCATCGTCAATGGAAGCAAGATGTCTAAATCAAAGGGGAATTATTACACCTTAAGGGATTTAATCAAAAAGGGAATAGATCCAATGGTGATCCGTTATCTTCTTCTATCGACCCATTATAGAAAGATGCTCAACTTTTCATTTGAGACTCTGGCTCAATCAGATTCCGCTTTGGAAAGGATAAGGGATTTTCTTCGTGAACTAAAAGAACGCTCTTTTGAACAGGGAAAAAACCCTTTGGTTCAAAAGTTCATCGATCAGACAGGGGCCGAATTTGCAGAGAGTCTTGGTGATGATTTGAACATATCCATGGCTCTGAAATCTGTTTTTAATTTCGTGAGAAAGATAAACAAGCTTCTTTCAAAAAATCAGGTTTACACAGAAGATTCAAAACTGATTGTATCAGCTTTAAAAAAATGGGATGAGGTTCTCGGGATCCTTCCCAAAGATGAGGATAAAGAATTAGAGGCTTCCATAAAGGAAAAAATCGATCAAAGGAACAAAGCCAGAAAAGAAAAAAATTATGCGCTGGCGGATAAAATAAGGGATGAACTGTATAAACAGGGAATCATTCTCGAAGACACCCAGGATGGTGTCCGATGGAAAAAAAGATAAGAGGCCGCCGTAAAATAACGCCCTATGCCCTGGGAAAATTCGGAGAGCGGTTTGCATCCGATTATCTAAAAAAAAGAAAGTATAAAATAATAGAAAAAGGGTACCGGCTTTTTAGAGGCGAGATCGATATCATAGCCTATGATAAGAAGGGTGTTCTTGTTTTCTGTGAAGTAAAAACCAGGAGAGGAAGTCATTTCGGATTTCCGGAAGAATCAGTGACCTCCTCAAAGAAAAGGCAGATAAGAAAGATAGCTCAAGGATTTATCTCTTTTAACAAGCTGGAAGGCAAGGAATGCCGCTTTGATATTCTGGCGTTAGATTATAGTGAAACCAGGGGATTCAAGGTTACGCACTTCAAGGATGCTTTTTAAAATATGTTAAGATACAAGAAAATGAAATTTGCAAAGATGGCAGCTACGGGTAATGATTTTATTCTTTTTGACAATCGGGAAAAAGTGTTTAAAGGAGATGAGCAGCCGTATTTTCATCATATATGCCGGAGACGTTTTTCCATTGGTGCTGACGGCATCATACTGCTTGAAAAAAGCAAATCCGCTGATTTTAAATACCGCCATTTCAATGCAGATGGATTTCCCGTAAAAATATGCGGCAATGGAGCCAGAGCTGTTTGCAGGTATGCCAGTCTGAAAAATATCACGGGAACAAACATGACCTTTGAAGCGGAAGGAGTCCCTTATAACGGATGGTGTTCAGAGGATGAGGTGACCATTGATCATCCGGCTCCAATAGATATCCAGACACAGATCGAAATAGCACATGAAAAGATATTTAAAGGAGGAGGTTCTGTTGTAGTTGGAGTCCCGCACCTTGTGATTTTCTCTGAAGATGTTCAAAAAATTAACGTCCTGAAATGGGGACGAAAATACCGCTATCATCCTTTTTTTAAGCAAGGGACCAATGTGAATTTCGTGCAGATCGTGGATTCAAAGACACTAAAGATAAGGACCTATGAGAGGGGTGTTGAAGGAGAGACTCTTGCCTGCGGTACCGGGGCCATGGCATCAGCCCTCATCTCCCATCTGTCAAAAGGCTTGAAAATCCCTGTCACAGTTGAAACCAGGGGGGGAATACTGAGAGTCAGGTGGGATAAAGGATTCTCCATGCTTTATTTAAGCGGCCAGGCCGGATTGACTTTTGAAGGTCATATAGAGATATGACCTTTAATCTTTCTCACTATGGATTCGTCACTGCAGTTTTTATATATGCGGTTCACTTTTTCCTTTAAAACAGGATGGATCAAATCAGGAGCTATCTCCATAAGAGGGACAAGAACAAAATTTCTATGGATAAGTTCTTTGTGGGGAATCTCCAGATTTTTGTTTTTCATGACATGACCTTCTGAAAAAAGGATATCTATGTCTATAGGCCTTGGATTGTTGATTCCGTGTAATGTCCTTCCCATATCTTTTTCTATTTTTTCTATTTTTTTTAGCAGCTCGTTTGGTGGCAGATCCGTATTGACTTTCACCACAATGTTCAAGTACCACGGCTGTCTGGTGTTTCCGAAAGGCTGGGTTTCATATACGGATGATACCTTATAAAGAGAGATACCCTGGCTTTTGAGCTTTTTCAGGGCTTGCGCCAGATTTTTTTCTCTTTGCCCGAGATTGCTTCCCAGCCCTAAATAATATTCCATCTCACTTTTTATAACGGTTAACTTTCTATAAGTCCGAATCTTTTAAACACTCTTAATACAGATAAGGTCACCCATAAATGGTCTTCTATTTCAGCTCCTTTATAACCTGCTTTCCAAAATCCCTGAGGAAATTGAATCTTCAACAACCATTCCAGAGCATTTTTAACCCGCTTATGTTCGGCCGAAAAGTCCAGTTTTGAAAGTGAGTCAAGGCTGCTGAGTATGTTTGTGGACCAGAAAGGATAAGATAGTTCTTTCCAGTAAACAGCACTTTCTCTCTCTTTGTATTTGTCTTTTTTATGAAACCTTTTCAACACCAGTTCAGCCGCAATTTTTGTGTATTTACGGTTTATCCAGTTTTGGGAAGATGTGAGAGCCATCAGTACTAAACCGGTGACAGCATGAGAATACGGTTTGGATTTTTTTGCTTTTATCGGAGGTAATTTTGTGTCGTAATTTTGATTATAGCGTTTTTTGAGTTCTGTTTCACTTATGGTCAGATAAGGAATAGCCCACCCCCCATCATCCTGCCTATTTTTTATCAACCACTTGAATCCTTTCTCGACGTTCTTGTTCTCTTCCATGCCGAACCGGCAAAGTATTTCCAGCGATAAAGCATGGTAATTTGGAGCGTACTCATTAGGATAAGCCCCTCTGAAATCCCCTTCCTTGCTCTGTGTTGAAAAAAAGAACTCCCCTATTTTTTTTATTTCCCTATTCCTCCCGTTACATCCGTAATCATAGAGTTTGAATGCATTTCGCAGGGTTTCAATAAAGTAATGAGTTTTTTCCCACTTCGGATGGTCTTCATATTTTTTATGACACCATCCTCCATTTGGCCTTTGTTTGTTGATGATCCTTATTCTTGCGGCATATTTTTTCAAATTCTTGTATTCCCTGTCCACGGGGACTTCTAGGATATCCTTTTTTAGCCAATACAAGATAGGAAGATTTCCTCTGGCCAGCAGAAATTCAATGGCTTTGTTTAGTCTTTTTTTCATGTTAGTGCGTCCTAAAATCGATCATACTGAATTTAATCAATACCCTGATTGAGTATTATACAGAGAAATTCAAGTGGCTTATCATAGGGATTTCTGAATTGATGTTTTTCATTGTTGTTGATGAAAAGACTATCTCCCTTGGTTACCGTCACTTCTTTACCTGAGTCCTGGATAACAACTCCCTTCCCGTTTTCTATTCGAACGACGTGTTCAAAATCATGCGTATGATGAGGCGTGAATCCTCCGGGCGCAACAGTAAACCGCCTCATAACAATATTGTTGGACCCGTCATCAGGCCCTATCAAAACCCTTTTTTGTACATCACTTAGATTATCGTCTTCCAATTTTATGGGTTTTGTGTCGCTGTCTTTTTTTATGACCATCAGCCTATTCTCCTTTTCCGGGACCATAAATGACCATGTCCGAATAGGTGCCGGTTATTCTATTGTCTTTAACGGAAATCTTTTTTTCTGCCTTAAATATTAAGAATTTATAAATTTTAATGCATATCAGCGGCTCATGTCAATTTATGTTAACCTGACCTATTCATAAAAAAATGGCGATGAGCCTTTTTTTACCATATAGGCGAGCCGATGTGAAATTCAGATATGGCTTGTGCTCGCTAAAGATTTTTAACGCCATTCTTCGCACTGTGTTCTCGGCTACTCAGTAAGCTCTCTTCAGCCTCGACTCGTGAATAATCCAGGTTAAAAAATGTTGATTTGAATTCAAGTTAAGTGTAGTCTATAAAACTGGATTTTTTTTATGGAATCCATAATAATCAATTTTTATAACATCATAGAAGGAGATCCTAAATGCATGATATCATTTATCTGGATAATGGTTCTACGTCTTTCCCCAAACCGGATGAAGTCTACACCTTTATGGATAAATTCTATCGGAATTTCGGTGTGAATCCCGGTCGGTCAGGATATGACCTGTGTATTGAGGCAGGAGAAATCGTTGAAGAAACACGAAAACTTCTTACCGAATTTTTTAACGGAGACGACCCAAACAGGCTGTGTTTTTCTTATAATTCGACAGATGCATTGAATTTGATCATTTCCGGCATGCTCCAAAAAGGAGATCATGCCATTACGACCACTATAGAACACAATTCAGTGTTAAGGCCTCTTTATCATCTCAGGAAATTTAATGGTGTGGAGGTCGATTATATCCCTTTTGATAAAGATGGTTTTGTTGACCCCGATGATTTTCCAAAAAAGTTCAAGAAAAACACTAAACTCGTTGTAGTAAATCATGCATCCAATGTTATTGGCACCATACAGCCTGTCAAAGAAATCGGAAGATACTGCAGGGAAGCAGGGATCCCCTTTGTTATAGATTCTTCCCAATCAGCAGGAAAGATCCCCGTGGATATTAAGGATTTGAATGTCGATGTAGTGGCCTTTACAGGACATAAATCTCTTCTCGGGCCTACAGGCATCGGAGGGCTGTATGTGAGAGAAGGAATTGAGATCCGGCATACCAGAGCCGGAGGAACAGGAGTGCGTTCGGCCGTAAAAACTCATCTTTACGAATACCCATACCGTTTGGAATATGGGACTCTGAATACTGTTGGAGTGGCTGGTCTTCATGCGGGCGTAAAATGGGTTCTGGAGAAAGGTCTGGACAGCATACACGAGCGTGAGATGAAGCTTACCCGGCTTCTAAGAGACGGCATTAAGGACATAGACGGAGTGACCATGTACTGCCAGGATGACCTAAAGAATCACATTGGCATACTTCCTTTTAATATAAACGGTTTTGAGGCCCTCAACACAGGGACCATACTTGATGTGGACTACAATATAGCCTGCAGAACAGGTCTTCACTGCGCTCCTTTGGTTCACGAACAGCTCAACACCATGGATATTCACGGAGCTGTCCGATTCGGCATCGGCCCTTTTAATACGGAACAGCATATCGAGACAGCGATTCAAGCTGTGAGAGAAATAGCTGAACTGCAGAAAAAATAGGGGGTTTCTCGGGTTTCCGTTAAAGTACGACCGCTTTTCCTGCTGCCCGAAGGAGGCGCATTGAGTTCAAGCCAATATTGTGATTTTACTTTTTGTTTTGTCTTGAAAGGCCATGGTGTATTCCTTAAAATATAGGAGTACCTCTCATGGAAATAAGCGGAAAGAACATTTGAAATATAAAGCCTGGATGATGAACAACTCGGCTTGCCGCAGATAAGAAGCACAGGACCTGGAGCCGGTTTGCATTTTTTATGAATAATTCAGGCTGATAATAAAAGGAGGATATGATGTCGAAGCCAATACTTTTTACCGCGCTTTTTTTACTTTTGTTTGTACCGGGGCTCCATGCGGATCAGGACTTTGAACAGGATGCCATCCAGACTTCAGAAGGAGAGCTTAAAATAACTTTTATCGGACACGGAACCCTGATGTTTGAATTCAAAGGCATGGTGATCCATATCGATCCTGTGGGCAGGTATGCTGATTACAGCACTCTGCCCAAAGCTGACCTTGTTCTTATCACCCATCATCACGGGGACCATCTGGATATTGATGTTTTAAACATGATATGCACGGAAGAGACCGATGTCATCCTGACTGAAATATGCAGGGAGCAGTTCGATAAAGGGACGATCATGGAAAACGGGGATGAAACAGAAGTCAAAGGAATTCCCATCAAAGCAGTGCCTGCATACAATATCAAGCACCTTAGAGACGGAAGCACTCCCTATCATATCAAAGGTGAAGGAAACGGCTATGTTCTGGAGTTGGGAGACAAGAAAGTGTATATTGCCGGGGATACGGAAAACATTCCTGAGATGAAATCTCTGGAAAATATTGACATCGCTTTTCTGCCCATGAACATTCCCTACACCATGACTCCGGAAATGGCAGCGGATGCAGCCAAATCATTCATGCCTAAAATACTTTATCCTTACCATTATGGGGATACAGATCCCCAGAAATTAGTGGACCTTCTCAAAGACGTCAATGAAATAGAAGTGCGGATAAGAGACCTGAGGTAATCACGGAGAATAGAGGAGATATTTTTTTCTTTTTTCTTTAAAGGAAGAGAGCTCCTTATAATAGGAATCTGTGATTTCTTTTACAGAGGCCCCCTCGATCAATGCCTTTCGTATTTTATCTGTTCCCATTAGTTTATCAAAATATTCCTCATGGAACTCAAAATGTTCGGGATATTCATCCCTTATTGTCTTGATAATATAAAGAGTGCATTCAAAAGGCTTAAACGCATCTCTGTCAATTACATGGATTTGACAGCCGCCGCAAGTCTCTTTTCTGTATTTTGATATGACCGGCTTGAACCATGATTCTCTAAATTCCACTCCCTGAAGTCCTAGGGAATTAAGAGAATCAGCAAGGCTCTTTGCCTCTATCCAAGGAGCTCCGAAAAGCTCAAAAGGTTTTGTGGTCCCCCTCCCCTCTGAGATATTGGTTCCCTCCAGATAAACCTGTCCGGGATAGACAGAGGCTGTATTGAGAGTTGGCATATTAGGGGAAGGAATCACCCAGGGCAGGAATGTCTCATCATACCACATGTCTCTTTTCCATCCCTGCATGGGGATCACAGTGAGGGATGCTTTTTTTTCTAAAAAAGCATCATTGAAAAGAAGAGCCAATTCTCCTATGGTCATCCCGTGTCTCACAGGAATAGGATACATTCCCACAAACGAACTGAATTCCGGATACTCCAGCACAGGGCCTTCCAAACGGATGCCGTTTATAGGATTCGGACGGTCCAGGACAATAAATTCTATGTTGTTTTCAGCACAAGCCTGCATACACAATGCCATGGTAGCGATATAAGTGTATATTCTTGTACCGATATCCTGTATATCGAATATCAGGACATCCAGTTTTGAGACCATTTCTTTTCCCGGGGCTTTTCCTTTATCAGAAGTATCAAAGGAACGCATGTACTCGTCTATTTTATTGAGCATGCCTTCCTCCGGTTTCATGTTCTGGCCGTAAAGGCTGAATACCGGAAGTTGATAGATATCATCCATGTAAAAAGGGACATATTCTCCGGCCTGGGCGTTTCCTCTCACGCCGTGCTCGGGACCGTAAAGAGCTGCGAGATTAACGTCCGGATGGTTATTGAGAAGTTCTATATCTGTTTTTAAATGTGTATCCACCCCTGTGGGATTTGTAACCAATCCTACTTTTTTACCTTTGACAAGGCTGGTTTGTTCTTCTAAAAACACTTCGATCCCTGGTTTCACTTTTTGCGGATTTGATCTGTGCTCACCGCTCGAGCAGAAAAACAGGTTCATGACCGCAAACAAAACAAGAGAAAAGAAGCTGAATTTTTTCATTATAAAAGCCTTTTGTACATATTTATAAAGGCAAACTGATGCAAAAGGCAGTTCCCTGCCCTGGTTTGCTTTCAACCTTTATCGTTCCTTTGTGTAAATGAATGATATGTTTCACAATGGAAAGCCCCAGCCCTGTTCCTCCTACAGTCTTGGAACGGGATTTATCCACCACATAAAACCTTTCAAATATGCGCGGAAGGTCCTGTTCGGGAATTCCTATTCCCGTATCCTTAACCGAGATTTCAATGTTCGAGTTCGTTTTTTTTGCCTGAATCCGGATGGTCCCTTCTTCCGTGTATTTCACGGCATTGTCGATAAGGTTTATGAACACCTGTTCCAGCTTAAAAGGATCTCCTTTGATCTCAGGCATATTCTTTTCCAGGTCGATTTCGAGCTTCAGCTTTTTTTGTTCCACAGAGGGCTTAAAGATTTTTATAACCCTTAGGAGAAGGTCTTTTATGTTCACATCCTGTTTTTTGATTTTGAATTCATCGGATTCTATTTCAGAAATCAAAAGCAGGTCCTTTACTATGCTGATAAGCCTTTCTGTATTTCGTTTGGCTGTGTCAAGATACTGCTTCTGCGTCTCATCCAGTCCTTCTATAGTTTCCAGATATCCCTTTATGGACGTGAGCGGTGTTCTCAGCTCATGAGATACATTGACGACAAAATCCTTTTTTATTTTCTCCAAGTTTTTCTCTGTTGTGATTTCATGAAAGGTTATCACGATCTCATGTCTTGTCTCCAGATAGTTGGCGCTGCACAGAAAGACTTTTTCATCAAGGACTATCTCCTCGATCTGGGTTTTGCGTTCTTTTTTTGACTTTGCAAAAATGGTTTTAAATTCCGATATCCGAATAAACTCCCAGTAGAACTGCCCTTCCGGGCTGCTGTTGTTTATTATGGTTTTAAACCGGTCATTACAGAAGATAATCCTTCCCGTATTATCCAGTGTCACAAGTCCCTCTTCCATAGTCTGAAGAATGCACATGAGCTGTTCTTTCTGGGCATTGAGGTCATCAAACAACTGGCTCAAACGCTCTGTCATGGAGTTAAAACTCTCAGCAAGTTCTTTCAGCTCTCCTTTTTCTTTTATGAGAACCTGTATATTCATTTCTCCGGAAGCTGTTTTCTGTGCAGCTTCTCTTAATTTTCGTATGGGCTTTGATATGTTTCGGGACAGCACATAAGAAACAAAAAGGGAGAGTATGATCAGGGATAGCACAATGAGAGAAATGTTTCGGCGGAGGTTTGAAAACCAGAGGTTTATTTCTTCGAAATAAAGACTGAGACGGAGCACGCCTGATATTTCACCATTGATGATTAGGGGAATCCCTATATACAGCATTTTTTCCTTCACAGTTCTGCTGAACCGGACGGATTTCCCTGTTTTCCCGGAATAAGCCCGTATAATTTCAGGTCTGTATCTGTGGTTCTCCATTTCCTTCGGATTGCTGTCCGAATCAGCCACAACTTTTCCCTTAAGATCTATGACAGAGATTCTGGTGTTTATTTTTTCTCCTAAATCTTTGACATAGGAATCCAACTGACCGAAATTTTCTCCTTCATACAACCTGATGACCTCTGGCTGTATGGTAGTACCCAGGTCTTCAAGTCCCTGGACTAAAGTTTTCAGGTGAAATTTTTTTTCAAAAGCATGGGAGAAAATAAGAACCAAAATGCCCAATGCCAAGACAATGAGTGCATATCCTCCGAATAATCTTAAGAAAAAGGTCTTTTTCATGTATCCAGCTTATAGCCTACTCCTCTAATATTTTTAATCAATTCGCCCTGCTTTCCTAATTTTTTTCTCAGATGCCGTATATGGACATCCACGGTTCGGTCCAGCACGGCCTTTTCTCTCCCCCATAAATAATCCAGTATTTTCTCCCTGGAAAACACCCATCCCTTTTTTGAAGCCAGCAGCTCAAGTATCTTGAATTCCGTTGTGGTGAGATCTATTTTTTCTCCTTTCAAACGGACTTCATGTTTGGCTTTGTCTATGGAGATGTCATCCCCTGCCTTTATTTCCACAGATTTCTGAGCCTGCTCAGAGCGTCTCAATACAGCTTTGACCCTGGCTACAAGCTCTCTAGGAGAAAAAGGTTTGGTCATATAATCATCGGCTCCCAGTTCTAGTCCCAGTATTTTGTCTATTTCCTCGCCTTTGGCTGTGAGCATGATAATAGGAATCTCCTTTGTTTCCTGCCTGTTTTTTAAATCTTTGCATATTTCAAGCCCGTCTATATCAGGGAGGAGCAGGTCCAGTATGATAAAATCCGGTTTTTTTTGGGGTAGAAATGCATAAAACTTGTTTCCTGATAAAAAGATCTTCACTTCAAAAAGGGCTTTTTTCAAATGGATGCTGATCAGTTCGGCTATATCAGGCTCATCTTCCACAACCGCAATGAGTTTTGTCATATTGACTTAAGACCTTTGAAAATTATTTTACTTGCAAACCCGAGGTGATACAACAGATATTTTTGAAGGTGAGGTGACCTTTTGGCTCCCCTAGCGGACATATTTAGACACTTGAGGAAGAACTTTAAAATAAATTTTACTGCTAGCGTTAATTATCATCCCGAAAGGCAGAACTTGACTTGAGGCTCATGGATAGGTATAAATTTAGAATATCCCAAGATCTGTCCTTAGTCTGTAGGAGCAGCGTTTTAACGGATTAGGAGAGGAGCAGTCCATGACCGATATTTGCTTGACGATGCGCGACATCTATTCGGCTCGTGCGAGGATCGCGCCTATTGCGCGCAAGACACCGCTTGTCTCATCCCCGGTACTGGCGGAACTGACAGGCAGGGAGATTACCCTCAAGCTCGAGAATCTGCAGGAGACCGGCTCTTTCAAACTGCGGGGAGCCACAAACAAAGTCCTGTCCTTGGACCCGGAGGTGCGACAGCGGGGAGTCGTCGCGGTCTCAAGCGGCAACCACGGCCGGGGGGTGGCCTATGTCGCCCGCCGTCTCGGGCTGAGGGCCGTTGTTTTCCTCGCCGACACGGTGCCTGCCAACAAGCAAGAAGCGATCCAGAAACTCGGGGCCGAGGTGGCCGTCAGGGGCAGTACTTACGAGGAGGCGAGTAAGGAGGCCCATCGCCTGGTTGAAAAAGAAGGTTTGGAGATGATTCATCCCTATAACGATCCGCTCGTCATAGCCGGACAGGGAACCGTCGGATTGGAGCTGCTGGAGGAGTTTCCTGATTTGGACACTGTTGTCATCCCCTTGTCCGGTGGCGGTCTGCTTGGCGGCACAGCCTTTGCTCTCAAATCGGCTGATTCTGGAATCCATGTGGTCGGTGTTTCCATGGAGAAGGGTGCCGCTATGGTGGAAAGCCTGCGTGCCGGACGGGTCGTCGAAATTGTGGAGGAACCCACGCTTGCCCACGCCCTCGCAGGCGATATCTATCCCTGCAACTACACTTTTCCCTTGGTTCAGAAGACCATCGACGAGACCGTCCTGGTCTCTGAAGAAGAGATCGCTGCCGCCATGGCTTTTGCTCTGGAGAAGCATCATCTGGTGGTTGAAGGCGGGGGGGCAGTGGGTATTTCTGCCCTAATATCTGGAAAAGTCAAGCACCTGGGAAAGCACGTAGCGGTAGTCATCAGCGGGGGAAATGTTGATATGAGCGTTTTGCTGCGGGTCGCCCGGGAACATCTGGACCAACATTCATCTTGAGATCACGGAAGGGCTGGTGGATCGGCTAATCGAGGTGGGAAAGACTTTCGATTACATGACCTATCCCAACCGCGATCACGGAATCTGGAGGGGCGAGGGTACATCGCTACACCTGCGCATGCTTATGACGCGATATTTACTGACACACCTGCAACCGGGTCCCAAGTGATTATCCCCCTTTTCTTCTATCTTTGATTGTGCAAAGCGTTCTGC
>JAGGYH010000001.1 GCA_021162615.1 Candidatus Aminicenantota bacterium | reverse complement strand
GTTTATAAAAGATATAATGAACATATTGAAAAATCTTTAGAAAATAAAAATAAGGAATTTGTTTTTTGTTATGACAAGGATGAAATTTATCTGATACTACCGTCCTGCAGTCTAATAGTCTTGGTAAGCTTTAAATTCTTAATAGATCTATGAGAGATAATAATACAGATCTTATCTTTAAATCTTTTCTCAATGAGCGCTTCGATTCGTTCAATGTATTGAGCGTCTTGCTGGGAAGTGGCTTCATCAAAAATAACCACATCTGAATCTTTCAATATAGCTCGTGCAATAGAGATCTTTTGTTTCTCTCCCCCTGAGATCATCCTTCCTGTTTCACCCACAATGACATTCATCTTTTCATCCAGTTTATTGATAAAATCAGAGGAGCCTGAAAGCTTGGCAGCTTTTTCGACTTCTTCTGCTGTGGCCTCAGGCTTACTGTAAAGGATGTTGTTCCTTATGGTGTCATTGAATAGAAATACATTCTGTGAGACAAAGCTTATTTTATCCCTTAGAGAGGAAAGAGATATATTATTAATATCCTGATTATTTATGAATAGTTTCCCTTGTTTAATCTTATACAAGCTCAGGATCAGTTTGACCATGGTGCTTTTCCCGGACCCATTAGGACCGGTGATCAATACCTTATCATTTCTATTTATAGTCAAGTTGATGTTCTCCAACGCCTTTTTCTTTCCATAAGAGAAAGTGACATTTTTAAATTCAATCCTATTTATTCCGGGTATTTCTATTTTTCTGTCAGGGTCTTCTTCTTCCTGGGAAATACTGGAAAACTCAGAGACTCTGTTTAAAGCGGTTATAGCAGGCTGGAATGAGAGTCCTTGCATGGCTATACTCTGAGTGGGGCCGTAGAGTTTTGCCAGATATCCTGTAAAAGCAATATAACCTCCTATGGTGAAAGTGCCTTTTATGATATTTATCCCTCCAAACCAGAGCACCAAAAATCCTCCCAGGGCACCTATAAGTGACATAAACTCAGATGAGAAGGAAGAGATAATGTTTTGTTTGATATCACTTCTTTTAAGGTCTTCCAGATGATTATGAATGCTGTTGGTTTCTCTTTCTTCTGCGGAGAAAATTTTCACTACATCCACTCCTGAAAGAGAGTCCTGAATGCGCCTTGAGAGGAGAGCCCATTTCTCCATCACCTCTTTGCTCACTTTTCTTATGCCTCCGGCATAAAACCTGGCAGCAAAATAAAAAAGAGGGAGAATCAGGATGGAGGCTATGGTCAGCCGCCAATTCAGATAAAAAAGAATAACCAATGAAAAGATAAACTCAAAAATACCTATAATGAATCTCACAAGGGAGTTGGAAAAGAAAATCCTCAGCCCCTCCACTTCTCTTATCCGGGAGAGAAGATACCCGGTCTGGTTTTTATCAAAAAAAGAAAGGGGAAGTCTCAGGATCCTGTGAAAAAGATCTTTTTTTACTCGGAAAATGATTTCCTGGTTAAAGATATTAAAAAAGTAGTTAGTAAAAAAGGAAATGACGAGCTTAATTAATTGAATACCTAATAAAATGAGCACTGCCAGATGGAGATATTTGATATTCTTAGCGGCAATGATATCATCCACAATGTATTTCATGATATACGGAGTGGGCAGGGCTAAAAGAGAGACCACTATCATCAGAAACGAACCAAAGGCAAACTTTTTCCAGTGTTCTTTTATGTATGGGAAAAAACGTTTCAAAGAAGAAAAGCTGAACTTCTGACTTTTCTCTTTTGTTTTTATGTCTTGTGCGGCTTCTTTAAGGTAGTCTCTGAGTTTCATAATGAAAAGCTACTCTGATTTCTTCCATGAAATCACTTATATTTATTTGCTTTCTTTTCTAATTCATATAGAGTCGGTCTGGATATACAAAGAGCCTTTGCTGCTTTTGTTTTATTCCCGTTAAATTTTTTAATGGTTTGTATGGCCTTTTCCGGAGTTATATTTGATTTACTCTCTTTTTTAAGATAAGCAATGTTGGAAATGGTAAACTCAATTTCGTCTCTTGTGATTTCTCCAGAATTGGAAAGAGAAAAGGCTCTTTCCAATATATTTTCCAGTTCTCTCACATTCCCAGGAAATGAATAATTCATGAGCTTGGAAACAGCTTCCTTGTTAATAATGATATTTTGCGATAGTTCCAAACTCTTTTTTTCCAAATATGACTTTACGAGCAGTGGAATATCTTGTTTTCTTTCTCTCAGAGGTTTGATATGGAAAAATAAAACATTTATTCTAAAAAACAGGTCTTCTCTAAACTCAGCCTTTTTCATCATTTTTGAGATATTCTTATTAGTAGCACATATGAATCTTACATCTATTTTCCTGGATTTGTTCTCTCCCAATCTTCTCAATTCTTTATCTTCTATGATATCCAACAGTTTTGCCTGGGTATAAGGGTAGGCATCAGCTATTTCATTAAAGAAAAACGTTCCTTTGTCCGCTTTTTCAATCAATCCGGTTTTATTTGTGGTAGCTCCTGTAAAAGCCCCTTTTGCATGTCCGAAAAGCTCACTTTCAAATAGATCTTCGCTTATGTTGGCGCAGTTGAATTTAACAAAGTGCTTATCTCTTCTTTTACTTAAACAATGAATGGACTTGGCTACTATATCTTTTCCTACGCCAGTCTCACCAATGAGAAGACAATTGCAATCGGATTTTGCTGCCTTTTTTATGAAATGCTTGAGTTCTTTTGTATGCTGACTTTTTCCAATTAAATCTATTCTTTTTTCTTTAATTTTTTTTGTACCTTCAGCCATGAATCTTTTTTTTAACTGCTTTGAAACGGATATCGATCCAGAAAAGCAGTTTTTCGTTTAGCCTGATTTAATGTTTGTTAAAAATAAGTTTGATGCTGACATGATTCCTCTCAAACGAAATCTATAATCTTATCCCATCAAAACTTTAGTCGTTTGAGCTCTTTATAAATTGAAAAAAGAAGAAAAAAATTGAGATATGGCAGATTTAGAATAAAAAGAGATTATTCGCTTTTAAAAAAATGAAGAATAGGAGTTAAGACGAAACGGCCCGTTTTTAACCATCTTATCAAGATCAGTAATCCACCCTTTATTATCAATGACTTCAATGTTGAATCTGAGATAGGGGAACCTGAACCAGAATTCTTTTACTCTGGAATCTTTCACATCATCTATGATTTCACCCTTCATTTCATAAGAAGGTGTACCTGGAATTCCTCCATACTTGAATAAAACCACATCATCGAATTGAACTTCGTCTACAAACGCAAGAGTCTCATTAAAGTCTTCTTCTCTTTCTGTCGGAAACCCTACCATGATATCTGTTTTTAATAGTACATCCGGGAATTCTTCTTTAACTTCCTTTAAACAGGTTTTTGCTTCCTCTGCGGTATAGAATCGATTCATTAGCTTTAGAATTCTTTCACTTCCGGATTGGATAGGTGAGTATATCATTTTGATTCTTCTGGATTTCAGTATTTCTTTAAATTCCTTTTTGTAACGGATAAGCCACTGAGGATTCAATCGATGCAGATAAAGTAAATACTCTATGCCGTCAGTCGTTGTCTCAAGAAGGTTTCTCAATAAGACGATAATGTTTGAAGATCTATCATATCCATAAGCGCCTAAATCTTCTCCCCAGAGAATAAATTTACGAAATCCCTTTTTTATTCCTTCAAAAAACTCTTGCTTTACAGTCTCAATTGACTTGCTTTTAATGGAACCTTTGGCTCTTTTAATAACACAGTAGGAACATTTTCCCATACATCCCTGTGATGTTATGATGTGATAAACATCATTTCGGGTTGTTTCTAACACATCTTCAATGCAGCCGGATACAAACATGGAATTTAGTTTGGGACTGGTTTTTATGAATTTCCCAATCGCTGAAAAATCTTCCAAACGGCATTTTCTATTGTTTTTGGCAATAGAAGGATCTATCTTAGGAAGGCATCCTGTTAATATGAATTCTTTATCTTTTTCTATGACCCTTGAAAATTTATTAATGACTTCCTTTGATTCTTTGATTTTATCCTTACAAAATCCGCAGGAATTGAAAATAATAATATCTGCTTCTTCATACTTATCAGTGATATTCCATCCCTGTTTAGAAAAGCTATCAATGATTTTTTTCCCTTCCAATCTGTTGGGGGCACATCCGTTTGAGTAAACATGGACTTTCATTTTATCCAATTTCATTTTAATCCTCTTATAGGCCAGCTATCATCCTTATTAGTTAATGGCCCTTTTGAGATACCAATAAGGTAAGCAAAAAGTATGCCATTTGATGGAAATTGATTTAACTTATTGATTCAAAAAGGATTATATTAGGCTGAGGGAAATTAAGAAGAGAGATGGAGTTTACACTGAGATATTATCTAAATCTATTATATTCAGCCGGTTATATCTAAGTGTAAACAAAATATTGTTTACAGTTTACAGTTTACACTTTGATCCTTACAAAAATAGGTCATTGTGAAAGGCAAACATAGAGTTTAAAGACTATCAAATTTTCTCACTCAAAGAAGAATCAGTCATGTAGCAAAACGGGGAAATGGATCTTGTGTCCCTATATTTTCTCTTATCTTGTCCTAATTGATATCCTTTTCCTTAATCTCATACTGATAAACTTTGCTCTCACTGTAATCCAGGAGCAGAAGCTGGTCTCCATAGGCCCGGATGCCGTGGCAGGTGTGATTGAGAGGAATTTCCTGAAGGAGCAAACCGTCTGCATCAAACACCTCCAGTTTATACATATCGGAATTGTACATGTCTTCTTCCACATTTTTATTGTTCATCTCATCTGTCACTGTGATGACCCAGATCCTTTGTTTCCCATCCGTAGCAACTCCAAAGGATACCCAATTCATATCCGGGGCTTGAATGCCACTTCCGCTCTCACCAGATGTCATAAATCCTTCGGAAAGAGGTTTAGTGCTGTAAGGAAGAACACGGTCAGCCTTCCATATCAAATCTCTTTTAGGAGAGTATTTTTCAATCCGGTTCTGGTAGAGAAAAGAGACCACAAAATGTCCGCTTTTATCCACATCAAAACGAAACCGGTTGCCGTAACTGTTAAGAGGATATTTTCCGTAATCATGGATATCC
>JAGGYH010000045.1 GCA_021162615.1 Candidatus Aminicenantota bacterium | reverse complement strand
TGGTGGTTTCTCCCCGGTATTTTTTGTTATCCTCATCAAAGGTAAACTTCAGGATATAATGAACCACATCGTAATCCCGGCTTCTTTCGAACTGCTGTTTTCTTTGATATATATCAGTTTGCTGTGCGGATAAGAGGTTTGATAAGAGAAGGAATAGGCAAAGAGAAAATTTTGTTTTTTTCATGTTTCAGTCCTTTTTAACCTATTTTTTTTGAAGTTTATCCAAAATATCTTTGACATCTTTTTGTTCAGGATTGATTTGTAAGGATTTTCTGAACATTTTTGCTGCCATCTCTTTTTTCCCGAATTCAAAATAGATATACCCGGCTTGTTTATAGGCTTCTGCATTTTCCGGATATAATTCGAGGGCTATTTCTGTAAGAAGAAAAAGTTCGTCTTTTTTTTCTGCGTTTTTGAGTTTTTCGGAAAAGGAAGCAAAATGATTAAGGCTTATGGGCTCTAAAGAGTGAGATTTTTTATAATATTCAAGGGAATTCTGAACATCCTTTTTAAGCACAGAACATTCAGCTAAAAGAAGCAAAGCAAAAGGCTGGTCCGGGTATATCTCGGAACTTTTCTGGAGGATATCCATAGCTCTATCGATTTGGTTGTTTTGAATAAAAGAGTAGGCCGCTCCTGTGATTTCTTCAGAAAAATCCGGATAAATGCGGGCTTCCGAAGAGAGTTGTCTGAGCTTTTGAAGAAGGGAGTCAAAGTCAGCTTCAATGGTGATGTGCATGGCGCGCAAATCATCTGAATAGGTGCGCTTCCAGTCTTCTTGTAAAGAACGTATTGTGTTTGTGATTTCTTTTCTTAATCTATAGTCTGATGAAAGTTTGCTGAAGTCAGAAAAAAAGGCCAGGGGGCCTGATTGGTGATACTCTTTAAGCTTGGATTTTCCGTAAGCCATTTCAAGATAAGATGCCATATAAGCTCCGATCCGGATAAAAGGCTTTCCCTCTGAAGGATGAATCCCGTTTTTTAGCTTGTTTTGTGTTTTTTCGAAATTTGTTTTCAATGCGTTTTTTTGTGCGTGCTGATTGAGATAGTCAAATGCCCTGCTGACCTCTTTTCTGCTTCCTGCGGCCTGTAAGCCGAAGTAGTCATATCTGCTGAGTCCGTAGTCAAACACCTGGGAGAGGGCATTGTAGAGGACCTGTTCAAAAGGGTCAGAAATAAAAGCTTTGGAGTTTAGATCCTGGTTCAGGATAAGTTCGGACAGGACATTCACATAAGAGGAAAGATTTGCCTCTTCCAAATTAGCTCCGACCGCAATGACAAAGTTTTCAGTGGGGAATATGAGAAGCTGCGTTTTTGTCTCCGGCTGTGAGCCGGTGTGACCGACACTAAAGTGACCTCTCATAGGGACAACCCTCCATCCCATCCCATACCAGGTGGATTGGCCTTGCTTGGTCGCCATTGAAGTAAAAACCGAGTCCCATGTATCAGGATTTAGTATTTTTTTCTCACAGATTCCTTTTCCGTATTTTAAAAGGTCTATCACAGTGGAACGTGTCCCTCCTGCAGCAAAACGGCTTGAAATGTCAATGAATTCAGAATTTTTGATTTCCCCGTTTATAAGGCGGTAGCCCCGGACTCTATTGGGGATGAGGTCTTCAGGGGAGTCCATTCTTGAGGCATTCATGCCTAAAGGTTTAAAGACGATCTCTGTGATACATTCTCCAAAGGGCCGGCCTGAAGCGTTCTCCACAACCGCTCCGAGCAGATTGAATCCGTAACTGGAATAATGGTATTTGGTTCCCGGCTCTGCAACCAGGTCAAAATCTTTAAACACGGAAAGGGCCTCCTCTGTGTTCATATGATGCTTGAAATGACATTCTTTGTCGAAGTCTTTGTAGTGGCTGATTCCGCCAAGATGGCCCAGAAGCTGGCGTACGGTCACAGGCCATTTTTTTTTGGGAAAATCAGGGACATAGGTCTGGACTTCCTCATCCAGGTCGATTTTTCCGTCTTCTGCTAACTTGAGGACAGCAATAGCTGTGAATGTTTTGGAGACCGAAGCCATACGATAGGAGCTTTGAGGTTTGGCTTTGACCTTGTTTTCAAGGTCTGAATACCCGAATCCTCTGACCCAGGTAAAGTCATCTTTCATAAAACCTATGGAAAGGCCGGGGATTCTATCGCTTTGCATCTTTTTTTCAACATACTGTTCGAATTTTTTGATGGCATCGCCATAGTCCTGAAGGGCCTGTAGAGTGCCTGGGTCCGAATACAGGCCCGGATGCAAAAAGATGGTGTAAAGCAATATCAGAAGAAAGGTTGCTGTTTTTTTGTTCATTTTCGCCTTCCGTAAGGATTGATTCGCATGCAGTTACACACTTTGTCGTTTATAATACACGTTATCTTGATAAAAGAAAATGAAAAACCACAGAGGGAAAAATAATTATTTTGAGTGACATTTTGTCCCAATAAAGAGCATAAGCTATATCTGAATTTCAGACCGGCTCGCCTGTAAGGTAAAAAAGTGGCGATGAGAATGAAAGTGAATACAAACACAAATTTTTCAGTTGTCTTTTTTGTTGAAAACAAGTATATCCTAGAAAGCAAGGCAAAGAAATGAATATTGCCATTTTTTTATGAAGAGGTCAGGATAATTAAGGGTGATTAGAACCTATTATTTTTTAGGAGGCAAAAAAGATGCGATACAAAAAATTCACAGGATATTTGGTATTTGGGCTGGTGGCAGCCGTACTGTGTCTTTCTTTGTCTGCTGTTCAGACAGAAAAAAAAGATACAGCCTATCAGTTCACTGTCACTCAAGAGATCAAGCACACTCCGGTAAAAGACCAGGCACGGACCGGTACCTGCTGGTGCTTCTCAACCGTCTCTTTTATTGAATCCGAAGCCTTGCGTTTGGGTGCTGAAGCCATGGACTTATCTGAAATGTATATTGTTCATTACAATTACCAAAAAAAAGCAGAAAACTACATCCGGATGCACGGTACAGCTAACTTCGGACAGGGAGGATTAAGCCATGATGTCATGAACCGGTTCCGGGAAAACGGAATCGTGCCTGAGTCAGTGTATGACGGAATGAGGCTGGGTGTGGACTATCATGACCATGGGGAGATGTCCCGTGTTTTGAAAGGGATTGTTGACGCAGTGCTCTCATCGAGACATCCTACCATACAGTGGAAGGCGGCTTTTACGGGGGCACTGAGCGCCTATCTGGGTGTGCCGCCGGAAAGTTTTGAATACGAAGGCAAAACCTACACGCCGCGCTCTTTTGCCGAAGAAAGAGTCAGAATTGATCCGGACGATTACGTAGAACTCACTTCTTATACATATGCGCCCTTTTACAGCCAGTGCATTCTGAAAATACCTGACAACTGGTGCTACTGTGGCGATTTTTACAATGTTCCCATCGATGACCTGGAAAGGGCTGTGGACTATGCGCTTGAAAACGGCTATTCCTTCGTCTGGGACGGGGATGTCAGTGAGAAGTATTTTTCAAGCCGTGACAAAGGATATGCCATTCTTCCCGAGCAGGAGCCTGAGGGCGAGATCACAGAACCAGTGGAGGAAATGCAGGTCGATCAAACCAGCCGCCAGAAGACCTTTAACAGCTATCACACCACTGATGACCACTTGATGCACGTCATAGGTCTTGCAAAGGACCAGAACGGAAACACTTATTATTATATTAAGAATTCCGGCGGAACTAATGGTGTTTATAAGGGATACCTTTATATGTCCAAACCCTACTTTCGTATGAAGACCACTGCGGTCATGGTTCACAAGGATGCACTGCCGTCGGATTTGAAAGAAAAATTAGGGCTTTAAAGGGAACTGAACACTATTTAGTCACTTCGATCCCTACAGCAGCACCGGCGTTACGCCACTCTGATTTCATAAATCCTTGGGAAGCAAGGTCTACCTGTACATGTAAAAAATGCTTTCCTCCGTCTTTTTCTACACTCCATGCATGAAGTCTGTGTTTTATTCGGTTAGGACCGTTGGCAGCTCCTAATACTCTGACAGAAGAGGGATTCTCAAATCCTGAAGGCAGATTGACAGAGAACAGGACTCTGTCATTGAACATGTTCTTCCTGAAAGCCAAGTAGTCATGGTAGGTATCCGTAAAAATCGCCTTGTATTCCGGATTGTTCATAATGGCCCCGATAATGAGCTTTTCAGGTTCGAGGTCCACCGTGATTTCCAAGGGCTTTTCAACCGGGAGGGGCTTTAGTAACCTCAGGGATGGATCCCCGAAGAGCACTCTGCTGGCTGTTCCTTTGAGCATGATTTCAGTTGGTGTCCACTGGGGGGAAGCTTTTCCGTTGGACAGATTCTCGAAATCGGGCAGCCGGCCTTCATTACCGAGTACGACTCCGTCATAAGTGTACTTGATGACCTCACCCAGAGAGGCTCCTTTCAAAGACATGTGCTCCATCTCCTGATAAACAGGCATGCCGTGGTCCGGGTGCAGGGAGGCCAGATATCCGATCACATTGTTTTGAAGGAGATTCAAGCAGAACGACCCGTCCTTTTCGACTTTTTTCTCTGTGATTATGCCGTCCGGTCCGAACATTTCAAAATATTTTCCGACAACACCAGTGTAGCAGGCTCCGCTGAAGCACACACACGGAGAGAAATCAGTTTCTAATATCTGTTCGGCTGTCATGCCATTGTCGATTTGTCCTGGATGCCCATGCCCTCCGAAATGAAGGATACCGGCTCTGCTCATTGAATCCAGATGTTTTTGACTTATCCCCCCGGTCCCATGGGAAAGGGTCTCCAGTTCCATGGCTTTTCCCAGAACAGGGACGAAATTGGAATGGGAAAATTTATGGAAAGAGTTTTCTCCTGCCTGCATATTTGGACCGAGATTGTCGATCATCTTTGCAGGGATCCGGAGCTCTCCGGAAACAGCTTTGGATATTCTCTTAACAAAATCAGCCGCTGCTTTGGGGGAGGCACCTGTTATAAAGCCTGTTCTTGTATCCATAAAAGGGTCTTCATCAAGGCGGGAACACATGGTCAACCATTTCCACCCGAAATTTACGTCAAGCTCCTGCGGGAGAATGAATACCTGAACATAATAAGGAGTGATTTCTTTGAGCGCAGACTCTAGCGAAGATAATTCATAAGGATTAAAAATTTCTGATCGTGCTTCCGGGTGCAGTTTGCGGCTTTCTCTCAGAGCTTCTTCATATTCTACGGAGGCTTTTTCCGTAGAAAGGATCAAGAAAGAGGGGCTGCTGTCCAGTTCAGCGTAAAGGACCTTCTCTTTGCCTTCTCCATCACAACCTGTCATGCTTATGATGAAAAAGAAAATGCCTAAAGCTGTAAAAGTTTTAGTTAAGATTTGTTTGTTTGCATGGATGTACGCATGAATTATTTTTGTCATTGTGCCTTTTCCTTTATTCTGATTTGTGTTTTGATGTTCTCTATCCCTGAGCCTTTCTTAATCATAAACAGGACAAATGCAGTGAGTCAAGTTTCTTTTAAAGGAGTTTGTCTAGGGTCCTGGTAACGGAAGAGAGTGTTTTTAGAGAGTACTTTGACAAGACTGCTTAAATACCACCGATGGGCAAAAAGAGCGGAAACTGAAGGCTGAACGTTTTCTGGTCAGGAGTCAGTTCTTGCGGATTCTTATCTCAACACGCCGGTTCTTCTGCCGTCCTTCAGGATTGTCAGAACCGTCAGGATTGGTATTGGGAGCGACCGGTTCGCTTTCTCCCTTTCCCATGGTCTCTATTCTCTTCGAGTCAATGCCTGCTTGATCTACCAGCCATTGCTTGACCGATTCGGCCCTCTTTTTTGATAATTCCAGGTTGTAAGATTCCGATCCTTTCGAATCTGTATGGCCGGTGATGATGACCGGATGCTGATAAGCACTGATGACCTCTCCGACTTTGGAAAGCGTCTCTTCAGCGTCTTTGCGGATGGTCCATTTGTCAAAGTCAAAGAGAATATCACCGGGAAGTTCGATCCTGTAATCGGTTTCAGTCTCCTCGGCTCCCAGTTCTTTGAGAGCGGCCTGGATCTTCTCAATCCGGGCTGTCAGGCCCCTGGTGATGCCTTCGATTGTCAGGACTTTATATGTGAGTTCAAGGGCTCCTCTCCCAGGTCCCAGGGCTTTCAAAGCTTCAATGGCTTTCTGGTGAGCCTCCGGGGGGATGGTGATTTCCTCTTCTTCCAGAGCAAATAAAGGGGATGCCCTCCCGCTCCAGAACAACAGGAGGCTGAACACACACAGACATAAAATTGTTTTGGCTCTCATTTTTTGTTTGATTCGGTTTTTTCCCTCAGTTCAGAGGAACCTCTTCGAAAGGAAAGAAACCGGGTATATTGATATCGATGGCTTCGGGATTGTCAGCAGGAACCGGAAATTTTACCCAGAAACCAGATGATGAGCCCGAACCAATATAGAAATGGTACCGGCCGCCCTCCCATTCTTTTTCTTTAGGGCCGGCGATGTACTGGCCCTCAGAATCTTTTAGGGGAAAATATTTCTTCTGATTCGTAGGATCGATGACATAGCAGTCTTTGAAATAGAACTCCACTGTTTGTGAATCATCACCTGTGTTGCGGATTTTGAATCGAAGTGTCAGGATGTCATTGCGGATACTGATTTTTGTCAGATCAGCTTCCAATCCCTCCCAAATGTCACTTTCCTGAGTTTGGATGACATCGGCTGCTGCAAACAGGCCAAAGGCAAAGGCCGCGATGCCGAAAAATGCACTCAAGGCAGATTTCATGGATAACTCCTTTCTATCATTTGTATGCTGCATTAGTGATAATACATGGAATAAAAATGGGTTGTCAATACCAAATCACTTTCCTTTTAGCCGGCTTGATTTATTGAAATCCGGTTTTGATTGTTTCTGAGAAATTTGATGACTTTGACCGATCCGGAAGGAAAGGGGAAATTTTTAAACTCTCGGAGGGTTACCCATCTAAGCGCTTGGTTGTTTGCCTTGGGTGTTCCGTGCAGTGTGCAGAGAAAGGCATGGAGAGTCACACGGAATTGAGTGTAAGAGTGCGTCACCTGTGTGAGAATTTTTTTTTCTTTTACCTTCAATCCGAGCTCTTCTTTGATTTCTCTGTAAAGAGCCTGAGCAGGTGTTTCTCCTCTTTTGATTTTTCCACCTGGAAACTCCCATAGGTCTGCCATAAGTCCCTTGGAGGGTCTTTTTTGGATCAAAAAACGATTGTTTTGTTTGATGATTCCCAAAACCGCTTCGATTTTGTGAAAATTTATTTTTTTTGGCCTAGGGATGATTTCCTGGGTTCCCTCTTGATAGGCTTGACAGAATTCTTGAAAAGGGCAGAGAAGGCAGGATGGATTTTGAGGCCGGCAGACCAGGGCACCCAGTTCCATAAAAGCCTGATTAAAAAGGCTTGATTTACGGGGAAGGAAAAGAGAGAGCAAAAACGGTTTGAGAATTTTATCCACCGAAGGATTGGCTTCTTGCTGCAGCCCTTTAAGTCTCATCAGGACACGGCGCACGTTTGCAGCCAATACAGGATAAGGCTTGCTGAAAGCAAAACTAAGGACCGCAGCGGTTGTGTACGGGCCAAAACCGGGGAGATTTCTTAAGGACTGGCAGGTTTCCGGGATGAGACCTTTGTGTTTTTCCATAATGATCTGCGAGGCGCGGTAAAGGTTTTTGGCTCTTTGGTAATAACCCAATCCTTCCCATGCTTTGAGAACCATTTGAAGAGGGGCCTGGCTTAGGGATTTGATATCCGGAAAGAGTTGAAACCATTTTCTGTAATAGGGGATGACTGTCTGGACAGTGGTCTGCTGGAGCATGATTTCAGAAACCCATATTTTATATGGATCTTTGGTTTCTCTCCAGGGAAGTTTTCTTTGATTGCGGCTGTACCAATGCAGCAAT
>JAGGYH010000016.1 GCA_021162615.1 Candidatus Aminicenantota bacterium | reverse complement strand
TGTGCGAGTATTGACGATGATGGTCAATACCTACATAATGCATTTGTGCACCTCCTAAAAAGTAAATTTTCCAACCGGAAGTCTATCACTACCTCCGGAGGACGTGCATCACATCATCATGTTATCTATGTTTTCTTATTTATCGAATTTAGTTTGACTCTTTTGTTGTTCCCTGATATTCTTTTCTCATCCAAATTAGGGGAAAAACTTGGCTAAAAAATGTACCAAATGCCAGACCGAAAATCCTGAGGATGCTCAATTCTGCAAGGGCTGCGGAGCTCCCTTACCCAAGACTCCAGAAGCGGTTCCTACCAGAACTGCAGAAACCGCGCAGGAAGAATTAACCACAGGGTCCTCGTTTGCCGGACGGTACCAGATTATCGAAGAACTCGGGAAGGGAGGAATGGGGAAGATCTACAAGGTCCTGGATAAAGAGACCAATGAAAAAATCACACTCAAACTCATCAAGCCTGAGATCGCTTCAGACAAGGAGACCATCCAGCGTTTCCGAAACGAGCTGATCACGGCCCGAAAAGTCAGCCACAGAAACGTGTGCCGGATGTATGACCTCAACAAGGAAAAAGAGAATTACTACATCACCATGGAATATGTTTCAGGCGAGAACCTGAAGGCATTTATCAGAAGAGCCGCTCCTCTGAGCACTGCAAAAACTATTTCCGTCGCCAAACAGATCTGTGAAGGTCTGATGGAAGCCCATAAGTTAGGCGTGATCCATCGGGACCTGAAGCCCAGTAATATCATGGTCGATGAAGCGGGGGATGTCCGGATTATGGATTTCGGGATTGCCCGCTCTTTAAAGTCAAAAGGACTCACAGGTTCTGGAGTGATGATCGGAACCCCGGAATATATGAGTCCGGAACAGGTGGAAGGAAAAGGTGTGGATAAGCGGTCGGACATCTATTCACTCGGGGTCATCCTTTATGAAATGGCCACAGGCAGAGCCCCTTTTGAAGGAGAGACCCCTTTTGCCATAGGCATGAAACATAAAGGAGAAAAGCCCCCAGAACCCAAGGAAATCAATCCTCAAGTTTCTGATGACCTCAACCGTTTGATACTGAAATGTTTGGAGAAAGAAAAAGAGAAGAGATTTCAGAGTGCGGGTGAAGTACGCTCAGAATTAAACAGAATAGAACAAGGCCTCCCCCTTACAGAGAAAGAAGCTTTCAGAAGAAAGCCCACTACTTCCAGGGAAATCAACGTTACATTCAGTCCCAAGAAGATTTTCATCCCATCCCTATTGGTGGCTATTCTTATCATCACAGCCCTTGCTGTCTGGAGTCCTTGGACAAAAAAGCAAGCCGTCCCCGTTCTACAGGATAAACCTTCCATTGCCGTACTTCCGTTTGCGGATTTAAGCCCTCAAAAAGACCAGGAGTATTTTTGCGACGGCCTGGTAGAAGAACTCATCAACCGGCTGACCAATATATCGAACCTGAGAGTTCCGGCACGCGCTTCTTCTTTTTCATTCAAGGGAAAAGATGTGGGCATTCAAGAGATCGGTCAACGGCTGGATGTGGAGACGGTCTTGGACGGAAGTGTGCGGAAAGCCGGGGATAAGCTGCGGATTACGGTTCAGCTGGTTAAGGCTGAGGACGGTTATCCTGTATGGTCTCAGGTATATGAGGGCACAGTCGAAGATACCTTTGCTCTTCAGGATGATATATCTCTGGCTATCCTGGACAATCTAAAGGTGAAGCTTTTAGGAGGAGAAAAAGAGAAACTGGTAAAGCGCCATACAGAAAACATGGACGCCTATAATCTGTATTTAAGAGGTCGCTTCTTTTGGCATAAAAGAAATGAAGAAGCTTTGATGAAAGCCATTGAATCTTTTGAGCAAGCTCTTGAAATCGATCCAGATTATACCATGGCTTATATGGGTCTGGCTGACACCTATGTGACCCTTCCCTATTACAGCCCTGTACCTGCAAAAGAAGCCTATCCAAAAGCAAAAAATGCCATTTTCAAAGCCTTGTCTATTGATGACAGAATAGCCGAAGCCTATGCCGGATTGGGCTCAATAAAGGAGGATTACGATTATGACCTAAAGGGAGCAGAGGAGGAATACCAGCGGTCCCTTGAAATCAATCCCGGAAATGCCAATGTTCACCATTGGTACGCTTTGTATTTAAGACGTGTTAGTCGATTTGAGGAAGCATTGAGAGAGATAGAGAGAGCTCTGGAACTGGATCCCTTGTCCCTTGTCATCAACAGAAACTTAGGGACTGTTTTGTATTACTCCCGGCAGTATGACCGAGCCATTGAAGCCTTTAAAAAAACCATGGATATGGCCCCTGATTTTAGTGAAGCCCATGCTTTTCTTGGATTGACTTATTTGGAAAAATCAATGTATGACCAGGCTCTTAAAGAGATTCAGAAGGAAAAAGAGGTGACCAAAGGACGTCACCCCATGGTGGACTGCTGGATGGGCATCGTATATATGCGGATGGGCAAAACCCAAAAAGCCCGGGAAATACTGGAGGATATGCTGAAACGGTCCCACGAAGCGGATATTTCACCGTGTTCATTGGGAACGTTGTATCTTATCTTAGGAGAGAAAGAACAAGGATTCAGGTGGATGGAAAAAGCGTATGAAGAACGTGCGGTATATACCCTAAATATGAATATATTTCCTTATTTTGATCCTATCCGCTCTGACCCCAGATTCCAGGCGATTCTTGAGAAAATTGGTTTGAAATGATTGTCTGATTTTCAGGTATCTCAGGAGTTATTTCTAACTCTATTCCTGCTTTATAAATTTTAAATTCGTGACCCTGCCCGCATCCAGAACAAAGGAATTGATTTGGCCGTCATTATCTCGTTTGAATGTAAACTTTCCTCTGAATGAAAAAACATCTTTTTCCAATGCCATCAATTTTCTTTGGGGGTTTTTATGGACCCGCACATACAGATGATGGTCTTCCGCAAAAAAAATGTAAAAAACCTCAGAGCTTCGGAAGGGGCTGAGTTGGCCTTTGCCTGAAAATTTGGTGGGGATTCCTGAGACTTTATAGGAATCAATGACGTTATTTTCCGTATTCAGAAGCACAACCTTCCCCTTAAGGCTCATCAAAGATATGGTTTCACCATCTAGGTCCTTTAGTTCAAACTCCGGGGCCGGAAGATCAATCATTTTTTTTCTGACCTCAGCTTTTATAAGGAATGTAAGGACGGTTCTCTTTTAACATCCGGT
>JAGGYH010000065.1 GCA_021162615.1 Candidatus Aminicenantota bacterium | reverse complement strand
TCCCTTTATACCGTCTAAAGGATGGGCTGAGATGATAAAGAAGGTCTGTTTTCCTGATGTTCTCTCTTTTCTGGGGGTTTCTTGTTGATTGGACGTGTTTTTTGTGTTTATTATTAATGGTGAAGTCGCTTGGAGGATGGGAATTTGATGAAATTAACCGAAAACCATCACCAACAGAAAAACGAAATTCTTATCTTTATTCACGCAATATTTTTTGATGAAAAGGAGGAAATTGTCTTGCTTTGAGTAAAATCCTATTTCTTGAAAACAGGGAGACTTTGGATAAGGTCGATAGGAACTACCGAAATGCCCTTATCGATGTCATATTTTTCCCGGCCAGGGTAAATTATCCATAAATGTTCAAGCCCTAGGTCTTCAATGGCAATTCGCATCGAGCGGTTTGAACCGGGTGCATCGGCGTATTTGAATTCGAAACCATACCGATTACCCGCTACTGTTACCAGAAGATCCAATTCAGCACCTGCATGTGTTGCCCAGAAGTGTACATCACGTGTTTTAAGTCTTCCGATTAGCTGCTCCAAACAAAAACCTTCCCAGGAGGAACCGATTTTTGGGTGCCCTTGCAGGTCGGCCATTGTATTTATTTGGAGAAGTGCATGAAGAATGCCACTGTCTCTGATATAAATTTTGGGTGCTTTCACCTGACGTTTACGAATGTTTTCGTACCACGGAGGAAGAACTCTGACCATGTAAGCACCAGCAAGAATATCGAGATAGCGGCGGGCAGTCTTTTCTGATGTTCCGAGAGAACGAGCAAAATGTGCTGCATTCCACACCTGACCATGATAATGAGAAATCATGGTCCAGAACCGTCTTAAAGTTTCTGCAGGAATAGTAATGCCCAATTGAGGAATGTCTCTTTCAAGAAATGTGCGGATAAAATCCTCTCGCCAGGCAGCACTTGAAGTATCATCTTCTGCTAAAAAAGACCTGGGAAAACCACCCCTGATCCAGAGGCGGTATCGCTTTTCCGTGCCGACTTCCCTTAGGTCGAATCCCGAAAGATCGATAAACCCGATCCTTCCGGCCAGAGATTCGGAAACTCCTTTGATCAATCCTGGCGATGCCGAGCCCAGTATGAGAAAACGGACAGGGCTTTTGGGGCGATCAACCAGAACTCTGAGAAGCTCGAAGAGGGCGGGCCGCCTTTGAATCTCATCCATAACGACCAATCCTGAAAGTTCCTCAAGTGTACTCATGGGTGCGGAAAGCCGCCGGAGATCGACTGGATTTTCTAGGTCAAAATAAGTACATTGCTCGCGCTCTGATATCATCCTGGCAAGAGTAGTTTTACCGCATTGGCGTGGGCCCAGCAGAGCAGCTATAGGATGAACCTTAAACACAGTGATAATTCGCTCAATAGCATCGGGACGTGGAATCATGATCTTATTATATCATTGAAAATCAGGATGTCAAGTACTGATTTTCAAGCAACTATCGAATTATCCGAATGAGATTCTTCGGTTAATAAAATGGTGTGAAATAATTAATTCACGCCCTTTTGCTTAATGACTTTTCAACCCAGTCAGCCTCTTTTTGGCATCTTCTACTTCAGGGAGGCCGGGATCGGGATTCTACCAGATGGATAGGAATTTTTCGTAGTTCTCAATGGTTCCAGCCATGATTAATTGCTGCTCATGGATCTTGCCTAGCAATTAAGAGCTTTTTCATAAGCGTTTTGCACTGCGTTTCCCCTTCTTCATTAGATCCGACATCTATTCATTGGGCGTTATTCTCTACGAGATGGTAACCGGCCAGCTTCCTTTCGAAGGGGAGACTCCACTCAGCACAGCAATGAAACACAAGGGGGAGATTCCCATAGACCCCAGAGAGTTTAATCCAGAAATCCCAGAAGACCTGAGCTTTCTTATTCTCAAGTGTATGGAAAAAGAAAAAGAAAAAAGATATCAGAATCCGGAAGAACTGCATTCTGATCTCCTAAATATAGAAAAAGGAATCCCTGCAACGGAAAGAGCCCACCCAAAGCGAAAACCTCTGACATCCAAAGAGATCACTGTAACCTTTGGATTAAAGAAGCTGCTTATTCCAGTTTCATTAATCATCGCCATTATGGTTGCCACGCTAATCATCTGGAATCCCTGGTCCGAAAAGGAAGCTCCTGCATTCTCTTCAGATAGAACTTCCATTGCTGTTCTCCCCTTCCAGGATTTTAGCCAAAAAAAGGACCAGGAATATTTGTGCATGGGCATCGCGACCGAGCTAATCAACCGCCTTAACAAAGTGGAAAATCTATGGGTACCCGCACGGGCATCATCTTTTTCATTTAAAGGAAAAGAAATCGATATTCAAGAAATAGGAAGCAGACTCAACGTGAAAAATGTTTTGACAGGTACTCTACAAAAGGCAAATTCAAGTCTCCGTATTTCAGTCGAATTGATCAATGTTGACGACAACAACACCCTATGGCAGGAAACATATCAACGGGACGAAGGTGATATTTTCAACATGCAGGATGAGATTTCGCTCGCTGTGCTGGAAGGTTTGAAAATCAAGCTCCTGGGTAAAGAGAGAGAAAAAATTATCAAGCGTGGAACAGAGAACATCGAAGCCTATCATCTTTATTTGAGAGGCCTCTACCATGCAGAAATGGGAATAGAGGAAGGCGCTTTGAAAGCCCTCGATTACTTCCAGCAGGCTGTGGAAAAAGATCCTGACTATGCGCGGGATTATGAGCGGGCAGGCTGTCAAGGTCGCCACGGCTAATCCGGCAGAGAGCTTAAGATACGAATAAGAAGACACTCCATAGCCTTCCGTTTGCTTTTTCCTTGGTTATAAAACTTCAAGATCCAATAGGATAAGGTGTTTGTCAAAGTCAGAAACCAAAACAG
>JAGGYH010000021.1 GCA_021162615.1 Candidatus Aminicenantota bacterium | reverse complement strand
TGTCAATAAAATCCAAATCCTTAAAGACAGAGTGTTCCTTCTGGATAAAGAACGCGGAACAAAATACTACGAATACAAAATCATAGAAAATTAACCTGGGTTATTCACGAGGTCAGTATTTATTTTTCCGGCAAACTCCTCCTCCCTTTGACTATCCTGATCTATTCATAAAAAAATGGTGATATTCATTTTTTTGTTTTGTTTTCAAGAATATACATGCTTTCTGCAAAAATGACAGGGGACACAAAAGGTCGGTGTCTGTTTTTCTCAACTTTTTTCGGAGAAGAAGAGAGAAGACATCAAGTGTGAAAAACCTGCAGAGCAGGGGACCATTGAATTGAGAGACTTTGTGTCCCCTGTTTTAAGGGCTCAGGTTGCCACAGAAGCCTACTTTATCGGATTTATCCCCGGTCTGCTGGCTAATCTTCTCGGCACAGCGGTTGCAGGGATAGGAATATTAAAAAGAGAAACCTACCAGCTCTTCAGAGAGCTTGAGACGTGATAAACATGGGTCATAGGCTTATTTCCGTCCGGACATAGGATAAAACAGAAATATCTAGATAAAATCAAAGCTTTACGGTATATATATTATGAAAAAGGAGAACTTCATGAAAATAAAGATGACACCTGTTGCTAAAAGACTGGTAGAGCTAATCGAAAGTGATGCCGAAAAACTGGATACAAAATGGCTTAACGATACAATTTACTCTTATCGAATACATAAATCGATTCAGCGGATTATAAGAAATCCTTTTTCTTCGGTTATTCTTATCAAACCTTTCATTCTTAAACATTGGCCTTTGGATCTTCATTTTTGGGAGACCGATAATAGTCAATTCTTCTGAGATGGGTTCGAAGGCGTCACATTCATATGAAACCGGAGGATTTAATGAAAATAACTGTTTTGGGATCAGGCTTAGTTGGTCAAGATATCATCAAGGATTTAGCCAAGGATGATAAATATAACCTGACTGCTGTTGACTTGGATAAGAACCATCTCAATGCCATTCAATCCCTACCCAGTGTGACATGTGTTCAAGCCGATTTAAAGGATGCTGTCCGGCTCCACTCCCTGATTCAAGACTGCGATCTGGTGATCAGCGCAGTGCCAGGATTCATGGGATTCCAGACTTTAAAAGAGATCATTAAAAGCGGAAGGAGCGTTGTGGATATTGCGTTTTTCGGAGAGGATCCTTTCTTACTGGATACCCTGGCCCGGAGCAAAGATGTTACAGCTGTTGTGGACTGTGGGGTCGCACCAGGCCTCTGCAATATCGTTGTTGGATATGTGGAAACACGGTTAGACTTCATTGACCGCTATGTTTGTTATGTAGGAGGGCTGCCCAAGGTACGGAAGTGGCCGTATGAATACAAGGCTGTTTTTTCGCCCAAGGATGTGCTGGAGGAATACACACGTCCTGCCCGTTTTGTCGAATTCGGACACCAAGTAGTGAAGCCTGCTCTCACAGATATAGAACTGCTGGATTTTCCCCGGGTAGGTACCTTAGAGGCATTTAATACTGACGGACTGCGTTCATTGATAAAGACCATGAAGATTCCATTTATGAAAGAAAAGACACTCCGTTATCCAGGTCATGCTGAGTTGATGCGGGTGTTCAGGGAAAGCGGATTTTTCTCGCCTGAATCCATTAAGATAGAAGGCAATGAGATCATTCCGCTGGCGTTCACATCAAAACTTATCTTTGATCAGTGGGCATTGAAGGAAGGCGAGCAGGACTTCACGGTGATGCAGGTCATTATCGAAGGGAAAAAGGGAAAGCACAGGCTCCGTTATGTGTTTGACCTCTATGATGAGTATGATCCAGAGACCGGAGCCACTTCTATGGCCCGGACGACCGGGTACACATGCACAATAGCTGCAAGGCAGGTTCTTGATGGTCTTTTCTCTCAGAAGGGAATCTGTCCACCTGAATTCATTGGAAGAACCAAAGGGTGCTATGAAAACATGATGAGCGAGCTCAAAAAGCGGAATATCCATCTGACCGAAACAGTTGTAGAGATGGAGGATTAAAAGCTGGGGAAAGAGCTGAGGAGCTGGAGCATATGGATTATCTGGAGTTCATAGCAAGGAATGCCCGAGGATTCCCCGACGGGGCTGGGCAGAGATGATAAGAAAGGTGTATGAATATTTTTCATGATCTTCACTTTGACCAAAAGGAGATGCACACTCAGCCAGCAAAGCAGAAAAAGAAAATCTTAGCCTTCATTTATGATTTCCTGGCTATTCATATCGAAGTGAATCCACTGGATTGGCACGGGCAGCCTTCCAGGTTTGAATCCAGGTCGTTAAAAGGACAACCAACAGCATGAATAAACCCGGTGCAGGCCGAAAGAGATAGGATCGATGTTTTCCGGGGCATTTTTAAACTGCCTGTAGGTCTCGCGCTCGAAGTTCGCCGCATAATATTTCTTGGCAAATTCAGGATATCTCTCCTCAATAGTCTCGGCCGTTTTCCCATCAAAGAGTTGGATGTAGGTCTTGCACAGCATCCTCAAAGTCTGCCAGTTTGAGAGGCTGTCTGCCCCTCCCTGCCATCTCATGCTCCCATCCGGATTGTGAAAGCGGATAAATGGACGGTATATGGAATGGAGATTCTCATGAAATCGGTCATATGAAAGTTCATCCGGGAGTCGAAAGTATGATAGACTGCCCGCAGAGTCAAATCTAAAAAACGGAGGTGCACCAATGAATTATATGGGTATTGACTATCATAAGCAATACTCATACATTCTGGCTCGTCTGCTGCGCACGGATTTAATTCCTAAGGTCTATAAACGAAGTGGGGAGAATCTGGGAATCAACGGGTTTTACGTCAGAGAGCATTTTATGTGGGAAGTATCACAAGGACAACAAACAAGATCCACGCGCTTTTAGCCCAGCAAAGAGAGGAGATGAGGGAAGAGATCCCCCTTCGCATAGTTCCCCTGCAGTCAGGACATCTGACTGTGTGAAGGTAAAATGATGGTTCCAACTTACAGTTGCTCCTTTATTTCCGAATATACGCATCCGATGAGGTTTTCATCCCTGCCTTCGATGATGATCCTCATGACAGGCTCTGTATTTGAGGGCCTGACATGCAGCCAGAAATCTGGGTAGTCGATCCTCAATCCGTCTTCCGTATTTATCTCGCCTTTATTGAATTTTGACTTCACCAGGTTCATGA
>JAGGYH010000004.1 GCA_021162615.1 Candidatus Aminicenantota bacterium | reverse complement strand
TTATTAATCATATTCTATATTTATTATCTGTTTTTGTCAATAAAGAAGATCCGGATGATGGTAAATTGGGGACGGTTTATCTGTTTGCCCGCTTTTTTATCAGAAAAGGGCTTTACAGCCGATTCTTTTTTGCTCCAAGGCATGGACCAGACGGTCTCTTTGCTGCTTGAAAAATGTTTCCTGAAGCGCCCTTTCCGGATTCCCGGGCAAAAGAGGACCGATAAAAGCAAAGGTGCGTATGTTTTGTGAGTGGATGGTATCCAGAGCTTTGATCCTCTCTTTTATGGATGAGGCATGGGGCTCAAAGAGTTGAGCTGCTTTCTCATCCCCTGTAGCAATGGAAAAGCCCGCTTCAATGGATTTGAACTGGGTGAAAAGGTCCAGGTCCCTGAGCACAAGTGTTGATTTGGTCTGGATGTTAACGGGAAACTGAACGAGCAGAAGCTCTTTGAGACAGCCCCGGGTCAATTTGAATTTGGCTTCAAGCGGCTGGTAAGGGTCACAGACTGAAGAGATCCACACGGTCCCTTTTTTAGCGCGCTTAAGCTGACGGCGCAGGAGTTGGACCGCATTGATCTTCACGTCCACAAATTCTCCCCAGGGCTCTTTGTGTCCAGAGTAACGGGGCATCTTGACTCCATGATTATCTCTATGATAATAATGACTCCTAATGGAAAAATTTCATCAAAAAGGCACTGATTATGAAAGGAAGCGTTTATGAGCGAATTATCCAAGCAAGCCGCCATATATCTTGATCCGGCTCTGCATAAAGCCTTAAGATCAAATCCATTGAGACCTCTAAATCCATGTCCAAACTGGTAAATGAAGATGACGAAAAAGAAATCAAAGCCGGTTGATCCGTTTCAGGGAATCGAGATCAATCCGGAATTCAAAAAAGCCCTGAATGTGATGAAAAACACACGGCGCCATGTGTTCATCACCGGAAAAGCTGGAACCGGAAAGTCCACACTGCTGGAGTATTTCCGCTGCCACACCAGGAAAAAAGCGGCTGTTCTGGCGCCCACGGGCGTGGCAGCACTTAACATTAAAGGCAGGACCATCCATTCCTTTTTTCGCTTCAAGCCGGATGTAACTCTGGATAAAGTGACCGCCATTGTCAAAGACCCCAAGAATAACTTGTATCAAAAACTGGACATGGTGGTGATCGATGAAATCTCCATGGTGAGGGCTGATCTTCTGGATTGTGTGGATAAATTTCTGCGCCTGAACTGCGGCAGCAAAAATCTTGCTTTTGGGGGAAAGCAGATGGTTTTTATAGGCGACTTATACCAGCTTCCTCCGGTCATCAAAGGAAAAGAAAGAGAAATATTCAAAGACTATTATCAAACCCCTTATTTCTTTTCTTCCCGTGTGTTTCAGGATCTGGACATGGAATTTATCGAACTTGTCCGGGTTTACAGGCAGAAAGACGAGCGGTTTATTGACATCCTGAACGCCATCCGGAATAAGACCATAACCCAGGACTTTTTGGAAGTGCTGAATGATAGATGTGATCCTTCATTCGAACCTTCTGAGAATGAATTTTATGTATATCTCACTCCTTACAACAAACAGGCTCGTGAAATCAACGAGGAGCAGCTTCAAAAAATAAAAGGAGATCTTTTTTCCTATGAAGGCCGGATAAGGGGCGTTTTTCAAGACCGGGAACTGCCTACAGAAAAGAATTTATCCCTCAAAATCCATGCCCAGGTCATGCTGCTGAATAATGATTCTGAAGGAAGATGGGTAAACGGAAGTGTGGGCAAAATCAAGGATGTTTATGCAGAGGACGGGGATTCGGATGTGATTGAAGTGGAGCTTAGTGACGGGAGTGTGGTGGATGTGGAGCCTTTTACCTGGGAGATTTTTGAATACAGTTACAATGAGAACACAGGAAGACTGGAGACAGAGACCGTGGGATCTTTCACCCAGTATCCTCTTCGTCTTGCCTGGGCCATCACCATTCACAAAAGCCAGGGAAAGACGTTTGACAGGCTGGTCATTGACATTGGAAAAGGGACTTTTTCTCCCGGCCAGATGTATGTGGCGTTGAGCCGGTGCACCTCATTGGAAGGAATTGTTTTAAAAAAAGAAATCCAAAAAAAACATGTGTTTATGGATTGGAGGATTATTGATTTTCTGACCAAATATCAGTACAGTCTTTCCGATGAGAAAATGCCGCTTGAGCGGAAAGTTGATTTTATCCAAAAGGCGATCCAGGACAACAAAAAACTGGAGATCGTGTATCTCAAATCAAAAGATGAGAAATCAAAGAGAGTCATCAAGCCTTATTATGTGGGGGAGCTTCAGTATAAAGACTGGACTTTTATAGGGGTGGAAGCCTATTGTTACCTGCGCAGTGAGGAGAGGAATTTTCGAGTGGACAGAATACTGGAAATGAAGAGAGCTGAGTAAATAGAAATTGGGGCTATGGAAATGGATTCATGTTATAAAATCCAGATAATTTTCCTGATTTATGGTTCTGTATTCAGCTTCGGGATAAGCCCTGCGCCATTCTGAGGGATGTTTACCTTGTCTCCTTCCCCATTTGAACTCATACCCGAAGAGTTTGCCCTCTCTTTCTTCGACTAAGTCGATTTCCTGCTGAGTGTAGGTTCGCCAGAAATACCGGTTCACATGGACATTTTGATAGTGCTGTTTCTTGATCCGCTCCATAAACAAATAGTTCTCCCACAGCTGTCCACGATTGAATTCAGCAGTTCCCGTTTCAAAGCCGCTAATCCTCTTTGAGTTTCGGCAGTATGTGATGAAGGAGGCCGGAATCTAATGCAAGCAATTTATATAAATTCGTGGATTATAATCCAATTATTTATAGAAATAATATGCTGCAGCCTTCTTCATTTACCTTTCTGTGAGGAAGACATGAGACTAAACGCAAGTAGTTTTTCATTTAGCAGCACTATTCGAAAAAAAAGACTCAGAACTCAAAGATCCGCAGATTCAAGCCAGGGATCACGGGTCCTCTCCAGCCATGGTGTCAATTCGCTTCGGATTAATTCCTGGACCAGGGATGGATTTTCCGTGGCAATATTTTTGAGCTGATACGGGTCTTTCCGGTTGTCGTGAAGCACCGCATACTCGGCCTCATCGGGCATGCGGCTTATCATAAGAGTGTGCGTGTGGGTCCTCACTCCTCTTCGTCCTGAAGCGGGATGGCCGTAAGGGATATGCAGGTAGAGCTGGGAAGAGGGACGCTCTCCTTCGCCTTCAATAAACAGCCGGGCATGACTTCTGCCCTGGACTTGAGTGGGGATCTGATCTTGAAATCCCATCAAATCCAGTAAAGAAGGAAAAATATCAGGGGAGGAAAGAAGAAGGTCATCCTGGCGGGGTTTTATCTGCCCCGGCCACCGGAGAAGAAAGGGAACGCGCATGGATTCTTCATAATGATTGTTCTTGGATATTTGATTGTGGATCCCCAAACAGTTTCCATGGTCAGATATAAACAGCACCACGGTGTTGTCTTCAATGCCTTCTTTTTTCAGGGCCTCTAAGATCCGGCCGAACTGCTCGTCAACGCCAGTGACCATGGCGAGATAATTTTTGATGTTCTTCCGGTAATAATCCCCCCATTGGGTGCCGGCAGCGGGGATATTGGGCCGGCTGAACAGTTCCTCGGAGGAGATTTGGGCATAGCGGTCCACATATTTTTGCGGGACAAGATCATAGGGCATATGAGGAGGATTCATGGAGACGACAAGAGCAAATGGCCTGGATGGGTCTCTGTATGTTCCTCCCTCGTTCC